>DATCVX010000216.1:0-2318 GCA_036566705.1 Arthrobacter sp.
GCCCACGTCCTGGGCACGCCGGTCACCGACGATGAGGTGATTTACCAGGAGGACGACGTCGCCATGTGGCTGGGCTTTGAGCTCTCCTCCGACAGGCGTTACCTCGTGCTGGGCATCGGCTGCTCCGAGTACAGCGAGACCCGCCTGCTGCGCTTTGATGATCCGACGGCGGCACTCACCACCGTGATCTCCCGCGACGAGCGCGTCCTCTACGAGGCCGAGCCCTTCCTGCTCGACGGCCCGGACGGCGAAAAACACGAGCGGATCGTCATCACACACAACCGTAACGCCGTGAACTCCATGGTCTCCCTGATCGACCCGGCCGAGCTCGCCAAGCCGCTGGCCGAACAGCACTGGAGCACCGTCGTCGGGCATTCCGACGACGTCCGCGTCAACGGTGCCGGCGTCACCTCCACGCACCTGATCGTGTCCATCCGCAAGGACACCATCGAACGGGTCCAGGTGATGGGGCTGGCCGGCCTGGGAACCCCGGCGCAGGAGGCCCCGGTGGAACCCGCGTTCGACGAGGAGCTGTACACGGCCGGCGTCGGCGGGTCCGACTACGAGGCGCCGGTGATACGGCTGGGCTACACGTCCTACTTCACGCCGTCGCGCGTGTACGACTTTGTCCTGCCCACCCCTGCGCAGCCCGCGGGCGAGTTGTTGCTGCGCAAGGAAAGTCCGGTGCTGGGCGGCTATGACGGCAGCGATTACGTGGCCACCCGTGAATGGGCGACGGCGGCGGACGGCACCCGCATTCCGCTCTCCGTGCTGCGGCACAAGGCAGTCAAACAGGATTCGACGGCGGCCGGCCTGGTGTACGGATACGGCTCCTATGAGCTGAGCATGGATCCGGGCTTCGGCATCGCCCGGCTGTCACTGCTGGACCGCGGCGTGGTGTTTGTCATTGCGCACATCCGCGGCGGCGGCGAGCTGGGCAGGCACTGGTACGAGGAGGGCAAGAAGCTCACCAAAAAGAACACCTTCACCGACTTTGTGGACGCCACCGACTGGCTGGCCAACTCCGGCTGGGTGGATCCGTCCAGGATTGCGGCGCTTGGTGGCTCCGCGGGCGGCCTGCTGATGGGTGCGGTGGCCAACCTGGCGCCGGAGAAGTACGCCGCCGTGGTGGCGCAGGTGCCGTTTGTGGACGCCCTCACCACCATCCTGGACCCGGAGCTTCCGCTGTCCGCCCTGGAGTGGGAGGAATGGGGCAATCCCATCACCGACCCCGAGGTCTATGACTACATGAAGTCCTATTCCCCGTACGAGAACGTGCACGAGGTGGCCTACCCCAAGGTTGCCGCGGTGACCTCCTTCAACGACACCCGCGTACTGTACGTGGAGCCGGCCAAGTGGGTCCAGGAGTTGCGGAACAAGACCACGGGGACTGAGCCGATCCTCATGAAGATCGAGATGGACGGCGGCCACGGCGGCGCGTCCGGGCGGTACGTCCAGTGGCGCGAGCGGGCGTGGGATTACGCGTTCATCGCCGATTCCCTCGGCGCCACCCAGCTGCTCCCGGGGGCAGGCCTGCGCTAACCCCGTCCCGTAACCGCAAGCCAGGTCCGCTCAGGTGTTGGGGTGCTCTGCCAGCCACTTGGCCAAGGCTTTGAGGTTGCCCCGGAGCGACCAGCCCAGTAAGAGCCTCACCAGCGGGGCGGGCACCTTGTCCAGGAACCCCAACCCGGACCTGACCTCAATTCGCTCCGTCACACGAGTGCCGCCGTCGACCGGCTCGAATCCGAACGTCACCGTGACGTCGCGCTTTCCTTCGACCGAGCGGGAAACCATCCGCCGGGGTGGCTGGAATTCCGTGTACTCGATGGTCCAATCGGAGCGCTGGCCCATGTAGCTGCTGGTACCCCGGCCCCTGGTTCCCACCCCCACCGGGCCATCACCCACCTGCCCGGACGCCAGGACAAACCGGTCAAAGACCGCGAGGTTTTCGAACCGGGAAAGGAAGTCAAAGACCTCGCGCGGCGGGAGGGCAATGTGGACGCTTTCTTCTACGGCTGGCATGGCACTGCTCCTTGGGCGCGCCCGGGCCAGTGACCCCGGAAACCAATCATGCTCACTCCTTGGTGCCCAGCTCCGGATGCTCTGCCAGCAGTTCCGCCAACGTCTCAAGGTTGGCGCGGACTGTCCTGGCCTGAGCCTTCTCCACCAGCCGGTCGGCAAGTTTCCCGAAAATACCGCCGAGGCCGGACGCTGCGTCGATCCTGTAATTGAGCCGCGTCCCGTCGTCTTCGGGCACAAGGGTGGTGGTGATGGTGAACTCCAGCGGACCGTCCACCGAGCGGGAGACGATGCGGCCC
>DATCVX010000217.1:0-1677 GCA_036566705.1 Arthrobacter sp.
CCGCCACTTTGTGGTCGACGAATACCAGGACGTTTCCCCTCTGCAGCAACGGCTCCTTGAGCTGTGGCTCGGCGGCCGTGACGAACTGTGCGTGGTGGGTGACGCCAGCCAGACCATCTATTCGTTTACCGGCGCCTCACCGAAACACCTGCTGGGTTTCAAAGCCAGGTATCCCGAAGCCAACGTGGTGAAGCTGATCCGGGACTACCGCTCCACACCCCAGGTGGTCAAGCTTGCCAACGACCTCCTGGCCGGGCGCCGAAGCGGCGGACCTGTGGCGGACGCCGCGTGGGCGGCGCCGCTGCAGCTGGTGGCCCAGCGTCCGGGCGGACCGGTGCCCCAGTTCACGGAGTGTTCCGACGACGAGGCGGAAGCGGCCACCGTGGCGCTCAAAATCCAGGGACTGCTCGACGGCGGCACGCCGGCAAGCCAGGTCGCCGTCCTCTTCCGCACCAACGGCCAGTCCGAAGCCTACGAGCAGGCCCTGGCCGCCGCCGGCATCGGCTACCAGCTGCGCGGCGGTGAGCGGTTTTTCGCCCGCAAGGAAGTCAGGGACGCCATCCTTCAGCTCCGCGCCGCCACCAGGGCAGTGGCGGAGACTGCGCCGGAACCGCTGGGGCAGCTGGTCCGGGATATCGTGGCCTCGCTGGGCTACACAGACTCGCCTCCGCACAACGGTGGTGCCCTCCGGGAACGCTGGGAATCGCTCGCAGCACTGGTCGCCCTGGCCGACGAACTGGTCAACGTACGGGGCGACCAGTTCAGCCTTGCCGACTTCGTCAATGAGCTTCAGGAACGCTCCCTGGCGCAGCATGCCCCAACGGTCCAGGGCGTTACCCTCGCCTCGTTGCACGCGGCCAAGGGCCTCGAATGGGACGCCGTGTTCCTTGTGGGCCTCAGCGAAGGGCTGATGCCCATTTCCTTTGCCGATACCCCGGAATCGGTGGATGAGGAACGGCGGCTCCTGTACGTGGGGATCACCCGCGCCCGCGAGCACCTTTCACTGTCCTGGTCCACGGCCCGGACCCCCGGCGGCCGGGCAAACCGCAAGCCCTCCCGCTTCCTTGACGGCCTGCGGCCGGACTCGGTGGCCAGCTCCACTGCCCGCGGCAAGGGACCGGCGCCCCGCCGTAAAGCTGCCAAACCTGCCACCTGCAGGGTCTGCGGCACCATGCTGGCCAGCGGCGCCGAACGCAAGGTGGGCCGCTGCAACGATTGCCCGCCCAGCTACGAGGAACAGACCTTCGACGCGCTCCGCACCTGGCGCAAGGAAGTTGCGCTTTCGGCCGAGGTCCCGGCTTTTGTGGTGTTCACCGACGCCACCCTGACCGCCATTGCCGAGGCCCGGCCGTCGTCGCTGGAGGAACTCGCCACGCTTGCCGGCGTGGGGCCCTCCAAACTCGAGCGCTACGGAGAGGACGTCCTCCGGGTCCTCGTCGAAAGCACCACGCTGTGACTCCGCGGGCGGAAAGGCGGACAGCACCGCTGACCACGGCCGACGGCGCCCCGGTGGAGGTGAGGCGGTCGGCCCGGCGCACCCGGACGGTGGCGGCCTTCTGGGAGAACGGCACGGCGGTGGTGGCGATTCCGGCCCGTTTCACGGCTGCCCAGGAATCCGAGTGGGTGCACCGCATGCTGGAGAAGCTTCATCGCCAGGGCAGCCGCCGCGCCCAAAAA
>DATCVX010000218.1:0-9442 GCA_036566705.1 Arthrobacter sp.
GACGGCGGTGCGCACCGCCGCCTGGTCCTGCTCGAACTGCTGCCTGCTCACCACGGCCCCCATCCGGACGGCCTCCGGCCCGCCGGCGTTGAGGCCGTCGCCCGTGGTGTAGGCAGCGGCTTCCGCCGTGAGGGCGTCAAGGAATGCGGAGCGGATGCCGGGCGTGACGTAGACGCGGGAGGTGGCTGTGCACGCCTGCCCGGTCAGGCCGAAGGCGCCGGCGGCAACCACCTGGGCGGCCTTGCGGGGATCGGCGTCGTCGAGAACCAGGACGCCGTTCTTGCCGCCCATTTCCAGCTGGACCCGGGCGCGGCGTGCGTTCAGGATCTCCTGCAGGCCCAGCCCCACGTTGGTGGACCCGGTGAACGACAGGCCGGCAATGCGGGCGTCGCGGGCCAGGGCGTCGCCCACAATGCGCCCCTTGCCGTGCACTACGTTGAAGACGCCTGCGGGGAGTCCGGCGTCCTGCAGGGCGCGGGCCAGGTGCGTGGCGGAGAGCGGGGTGAGCTCGGCCGGCTTGATCACCACGGCGTTGCCGCTGATCAGGGCGGGGGCAGTCTTCCAGGCCGGGATGGCGATGGGGAAGTTCCATGGCGTGATGAGTCCGACGACGCCGAGCGGTTCGCGCCGGGTGGTGATGGTGGTGTCCGGCAGACCGCTGGGCAGGACCTCGCCGGTGGCGGCCCAGCCGAGCGAGCCGAAGAAACGCAGCACGTCGGAGGCGCGCTTCACTTCGCCGTTGGCTTCGGCGAGGGTTTTGCCCTCCTCGCGGACCAGGTCCTCGGCGATGGCCGCCTGCCGTTCGATCAGCAGGTTGCCGGCGGTGATCAGGATGGCGCCGCGGGACGGCGCGGGCAGGGCAGCCCAGCCAGGCTGGGCGGCGGCGGCCGCGGTGATGGCTGCGTCTACGTCGGCCGCGGTGCCGCTGGGGGAGAGGGCGGCGAGCTCGCCGGGGCGGGCCGGGTTCAGCCGCTCCGTGTCCGCCTCGCCGAGCCATTGGCCGTTGATGAGGTGCCGGGCGGTGATGAGGTCGCGGTCGGTGGAGGTGGAGACGTCGGTAACTGTGGAAGTCATGGTGATCCTTCGGAAGAGTAAGGGGGGCTAGAGGCTGCGGATCAGTCCGCCGTCGCACCTGAGCGCCACGCCGGTGATGTACGACGCCGGTGCGCTGCAAAGAAAGGCGGCAGCGGCGCCGAACTCGGCCGGTTCGCCGTAGCGGCGGGCGGGGATGGTCTTGCGGGATTCCAGCTGGATTTCCTCGAGCGTGGTGCCCCGGCGTTTGGCGGCCGCCTGGTCCAGTTCGGCCACCCGGTCCGTGGCGATCCGGCCGGGCAGGAGCATGTTGACGGTCACCGCGTCCAGGGCAACTTCGGCGGCGAGGGTCTTGAGGTAGCCGGCCAGCGCGGCGCGGCCGGTGTTGGATACCGCGAGGTTGGGCAGCGGCGCGGCCACTCCGCTGGAGCCGACCGCGAGGATCCGTCCCCAGCGCCGTTCCCGCATGCCCGGAAGCACATGGGTGATGAGCGCGAGGTGCGGCTTGACCAGCAGGTCGAAGGCGGCGGCGATGTCGTCGGGGCTGAGGGTGGCCGCGGCGCCGGGCTTCGGGCCGGGTCCGTTGAGTACCAGGATGTCGATGGGTCCGAGGTCCGCAACGGTCTGTTCGACGGCGGTCGCGATGCCTTCGGGTGTGGTCAGGTCCGCTTCGATGGCCACGGCATCAAACCCGGTGCTTGCGTAGGCTGCCTGCAGTTCAGCGACGATCTCCTTGGCCCGGTCCCGGCGGCGCCCCACGATGGCTACCCGGACACCCTCGGCCGCGAGGGCGCGGGCCACGGCAAGGCCCAGGCCGCCTGTGGACGCGGCCACCAGTGCTGTTTTGCCCGCGATTCCCAGATCCATCAGAACCTCCCAGCCGGCGCTTGCGTGCCGTTCCGGGCGGCCTGCAGATCCAGGGCATCGGCGGCCTCACGCAGGTGGGTGCCCATGCTGAACCTCAGGTCCGCGGGGAATCCGGCGGCCGGCGGGCGGACGCCTGCATCCCGGATGAGGCCGCGTTCGCGCAGGCATTCCTTCCGGATGGCCAGGGCCACCTTTGCCTGCTGCTCGAAGTTGATCAGCGGCAGGTATGGCAGCAGCTCGTCCCGTGCGGCCTGGTAGCCGTCCTCCTGCCAGGCCCGGACACAGGCGATGAGCGCCTCGGGGTAGGAGAAGCCGGTCATGGCTCCCGCGGCGCCGGCCAGCAGTTCGTCCAGCAGTCCCTGTCCGCCCAGGCCGCCGAAAACGGACACCCTGCCAACCAGCGCGGCAGTCAGCTCGGCGATGGCCACGCTGGTGGGCGGGGCCTCGGCCTTGACCGCGATGACGAAGGTGCACCAGGTAACCACCGAGATCAGCGCCTTCGTGCTGATGCTGACGCCGCTGGCCAGGGGATAGTCCTGCAGCACCACTTTCGCGCCGGTGGCCCGGTGGATGGCGTCCAGGTGGGCGATGACCACCTCCGGCCGGGCCGAGTTGGCCTGCACCATCACTGCGGCGAGGCGGCCGCCGGCCACGTCCTGCGCGGCCCGGATTTCGTCGATGGCAGGGCGGGTGGCCAGGGCGGTCACCCCCACCACCAGCGGGAGGTCTGTGCATTCGACGGCGATCTCCAGGACCTGGCGGCGTTCCTCGGCCGTGAGTGCGGCTGCTTCGCCGAAGACGCCGAGGACGGTCAGGCCAGTAGCGCCGATGGCCTCGTAGTGCTCCACCAGTTCAGACAGGCTGTCCAGGTCCACGTCCAGCGTGCTGCCCTGGAACGGTGTGGCAACCACGCCCCACACGCCCCGTGCAAGGGCTTCGCGGGTGTCATTCGCGGTTCCGCTATTCAGTGGTTCAGTCATTGAATCCTCCTCGAAGTTGTTGGGCATCAGCGGCCGGGCCAGACCGGCGGCCGCTTTTCCTGGAAGGCGCGGACGCCTTCGGCCGAGTCGTCGCTGTCCAGCGCCGCCATCAGGGCCGGCAGCCGCAGGCCGCGGGCTTCCTTGGCGGTAAGGTGGCCGGTTTGCGTGACCATCTGCTTCACGGCCCGCACAGAGGTGGGCGCGCACGCATGGACCTGGTCCACCCAGCGCTGCACTGCGGCGTCGAGCTCCTCTGCGGGGACCACCTCGTTGACCAGGCCCATGGACTGCATCTCCGCAGCGTCCGCCTTCCGGCCCGTGAGCAGCATGCCCATCGCCTGGGTATAGGGGATGCGGCGCACCAGCTGGTGGATGCCGCCGTCGAGCGCCAAACGCCCCACCCGCGGTTCCGTCAGCCCGAACTTCGCGGTCTCCGACGCCACCACGATGTCTGCGCCGAGCACCATTTCCATCCCGCCGCCCAGCGCGTAGCCGTTGACCCGGGCGATGACCGGGATGTCCAAGGTGGTGCGCAGGCTCAGGCCGCCGAACCCGTTCGGGTCCAGGCCGGCCCAGTACTCCAGTCCGGTCTTGTCCACGGCGGAAGCGGACATGTCCGCCCCGACGCAGAACGCGCGGGTGCCGGCGCCGGTGATGACAACGGCGCGGACGCCGGGATCGGCCTCCAGCTGCGCCCAGATTTCGTTGAGCCTGGCCTGGGTGCTGCCGTCGACGGCGTTGAGGACGTGCTGGCGGTCGATGACCACCGTTGCCACGTCGTTGTCGATGGTCAGGGTGACCTGGTCAACGACGTCGGGAACCGGGACGGACTGTTCTGCAACAGCCGTCACCGCAGGACCCCCAGCTGCTGCAGGCGCTCGATCGTTTCCGCATCGAAGCCGTTTTCCAGCAGGACCTCCACGTTGTGCTCGCCGAGCCGGGGCGCCACGCGCCGGACGGTGGGCGGGGTGGCGGAAAGCCGGATGGGTGCGTTGAGCATCCGCACTGTACCCACGCCGGGGTGTTCGGCCTCCACGATCATGCCGTTGGCCTCGGTCTGCGCATCGGCGAGGGCCTGTTCCAGCGTGTGGACCGGGGCGTTGAGCAGCCCCTGGTCCTCCAGCCGGCCGGTCCAGTATTCGGTGCTGTTGGTCGCGATGCGCTCGCGGAAGATGGCCTGCAGGGCCGGCTTGTGCTGGAACTGCTGCTCCAGGTTGGCGAATTCGGGCCGCTGCGTGAGGTCCTCGCCCAGGCCGAGGGCTTCGGAGATGCGGGCCAGCGGGTCGGGGGTGAAGCCCCCCACCATGCACACGGCGCCGTCGGTGGTTTCAAAGACGCCGCTCAGGGGCATGGCACCCCAGTTGACCTCGTAGCCGCGGTTGAGCTGCATGCAGGCCTCCTGCATCTGCAGGTGCAGCATGGAGTCGTACATGGTCACCTCCACCTTCTGGCCGACGCCGGAGGTTTCCCGGGTGCGCAGCGCTAGCAGGATGCCCTGCATCAGGTGCATGCCGGTGATGTAGTCGCACAGCGTGGTGGGGTAGATGGAGGGCTTCTGCTCCTCCGATTCCCGCCGCCACATCACACCCGAGTAGGCCTGTGCGATCGCGTCCTGGCCGCCTTTGTGCGAGTACGGGCCGACGGGGCCGAAGCCGGTGCCGGAGGCCCAGATGATGCCCGGGTTCTCCGCTTTGAGTTCGTCGTAGCCGAAGCCCATCCGCTCCATCACGCCGGAGCGGAAGTTGCTCACCACCACATCCGCGTCCGCCAGCAGGACGTGCAGGACGTTCCGGCCTTCCTCGGTGCGGGTGTCCACGGAGACGCTGCGCTTGTTCCGGTTGATGGACAGGAAGATGGGGTTGTCCTGGCCGTCCTGGTCCGGGAAGGAGTTGCGCGAAATGTCCCCGGCGCCCGGGCGTTCCACCTTGATGATGTCCGCGCCGTAGTCGCCCAGCAGCTGGGTGCAGGACGGGCCCATAAACACCTGGGTGAAGTCCACGATCTTGATGCCGTCCAGCGGCAGCGGTGTGCCGGGTACCTCAGCGGCGGTCCGGGGACCGGCAGCGGTGGGTTCCGCCGTCGTGCGTTCCCCTTCAGTAACCGTCAGTTCTGCCATAGCGGTGCTCATGCCGGCACCGCCGCGTCGGCATCCACGGTGGCGTTCGACGACGGGACGTCGCCCGGGTCGGCGCCGTGCCGGCGCATGCCCTGCTGGATGTCCAGCGCTGACACGTCGCGGACCAGGACCCCGTTTTCGACGGCGAGGGCTGCGGCGACCCCGACGGCCTGGCCCATGGCCATGCATGGCGGGATCTCGCGGGACATCTTCTGCGCCTCCGGGGTGGCGGAGTAGTGGCGGCCGGCTACGAGGAGCTGGTCCACTTCCTTGGGCAGCAGCGAGCGGTACGGGTAGTAGTAGTCGCGGCCGCGGGCCACCGTGTCAGCGAAGTGCCGGCGATGGGTGACGTCGTCCTTGGTCATCACGTACTCGCCCTGCAGCAGCCGGGTCTGCCGGACGCCCATCTGCGAGGCGACGTCCAGCATGTAGCAGTTTTCGAAGCCGGGGAGGTTGGCGCGGACGTAGTCCACGGCCTCGGAGATCCGGTCCCGGGCGGCGAACTCGGCGGCCGTCATGTCCGCCGGGTCCACGCCGTCGAAGCCCGACATGTGCGGAGCGTTGCACCAGACCACGCCGTCGATAGGGGTCTTGAGCCACCACAGTTCCCAGGCGCCGCCGAGGAGGCGCTTGATCTTGCGGTTGATGGCCCGGGCTTCCTTCGGGTTGGCCTGCTCGAAGGCCTCGGCCGCGTTGGTGTCCACATTGCCCAGGCGGAACACGAGGGTGGTGAGGTAGTTGTCCTTGGCGTAGCTGGCGCCGGCACGGGAGGCCACGTCGATGTCGCCGGTGGTGTCGATGACGATGTCCGCCATGAAGGCCTGCGGGCCCAGCTTGGTCTCGCAGATGACGCCCTTGATCACGCCGTTGTCCACGATGGGACGGGAGAACCAGGAGTGCAGGCGCAGGTCCACGCCAGCCTCGCGGACCATGTCGTTGGAGACGCGCTTCCAGCCGTCCGGGTCGAACGCCGCGGCGTAGCAGATGGGCTTGGGGCTGGTGTGGGAGTGGAAGTCGAAGGTGCCGTAGCGGCCCCACTTGTTCCACAGTTCCTCGGAGGTCTTCCGGTCATCGGCGGGCGGCACGACGGCGAGTCCCAGCTTCTGCAGGCGTTCGACGTATTCGGACACGATGCCGGTAACGGTGATTTCCTGGCCGTTGATCATGTCGTCCAGCACCAGGACCATGCCGCCGGAGGCGAGGCCGCCAAGGGATGAGTAGCGTTCCAGCAGGGTGACCTTGGCGCCGGAGCGGGCCGCGGTGACGGCGGCGGCCACGCCTGCCGGGCCGCCGCCCACCACGAGGACGTTGGAACGGGAGATGACCGGGGCGGTGAGGTCCGCCGTCGTGGTGGCTAGTTCCAGCGAGCTGGTGAAGGTGTTTTTGGGCGCGACAGAGTCTGCTGTGTGGAGCGGGTTCATTGGAGGATCCTTAGTTTCCGACGAAGATGCCGTTGGTGCGGCGGGCGGCGAGGTAGAGAACGATGCTGAGGGCTGAGAGGACTGCCACGTAGACCGGGAAGATCCAGCTGAGGTTCATGGACTGGAGCCAGACCAGCAGGTAGGAGGCGGTGCCGCCGAACAGGGCGACGCCGATGCCGTAGCCCAGCGCCACTCCGGCGCCGCGGCAGTTCTTGGGCATGAGGGACGAGCTGACCACGTTGTAGAGGGTCATGTTCAGGACCAGGACCAGGGAGCCGCCGAGGAGGACCGCTGCGAAGCCGCCGATGCCGGGCTGGACGTACATGAGCATCAGGAACACGGACGGGATGGCCAGGATGCGGGTGACCAGGAACCAGCGGGACATGGACCGGCCGTCGGCAAACTTGCCGATGATCCAGCTGCCAACCACGAGGATGACGCCGAGGACGGTGGTCAGGGCGAACACGGCGGTGGGGTCTTCCTTGAAACCGCTGCGGGCCGCGCTGGGCAGGCCGACGTTCCAGGCGTAGTTGTAGGCCTGTGCCGCGCCCACCACGAAGATGATGGCCAGGACGGACAGCCAGTGCTTGCGGACACCGGTCCAGACGGCGGCGGGGGTGTTGCTGGCCATTTCCTCGGGCTTGAGGGTTTCCGGCAGGGCGCGGCGAAGGTAGAGGACCACGAAGCCGAAGAGCGCGCCGATGATGAACGGGACCCGCCACCCCCATTCGCCCATGGCGGCCGCGCCGAGCGTCAGGCTGCAGAGGAAACTGACCAGCGAGGCCAGCAGGATGCCGATGTTGACGTAGAAGGACATGATGCCCGCCACGTAGCCTTCACGGCCTTCGGGGACCAGCTCGACGGCGTGCGAGGTGGAGAGCGGGGCCTCGATGCCGGTGGAGATGCCCTGCAGGACGCGGCAGACCAGCAGGATGACGCCGGCCCAGGCGCCGATCTGGGCGTAGCTCGGGGTGATGGCGATGACGAGGGTGGTGCCGGCCATCAGCATGATGGACAGCAGCATCACCCGGCGGCGGCCCACCCGGTCCGCCAAGGTACCCAGCAGGATGCCGCCCAATGGGCGGAAGGCGAAGCCCACGGCGAAGACGGCGAGCGCGTTCAGGGTGGCGGAGAGCGGATCGGTGTTGGGGAAGAAGTTGGGGCCGATGAAGGCTGACAGGAGACCGAAGACCATCCAGTCGTACCATTCAAGGGCGTTGCCCAGGCCGAGGCCCAGCAGGCCTTTGCGGACCTGGGGGGAGAACTTTTCGGAGGAGCGGGTGGGGGACGTGACTGCTTTGTCCGTCCCTCGGGGGTCCGTCGCTTGGATATTGAGCATGGAGGTGTCCTTACGCTTACGCCTGCTGGGGCGTGGGAGGGTATGACGCATCTACGCCCTGGTCGCAGGGCGGAGGATGCGAACGATGCAAGGACTGTCGGCGGGCACGGTTCAGGCCCGGACAGTGATGAGACGGTAAATGCCGCTTGGGTTCGGCGGATTTACCACGCGTGCGGTGCGTTAACCCAGATCGCTACGCATACCTCTTCGTAGCTGTTTTTGTACCAGTGCGGCGTGTCCGAGGAGAAGGTGATGGAATCGCCTTCCTCTAGGGTGTGGCACTCGCCGTCAAGGAAGACGTCCTTCTTGCCGGAGAGGATGATGCCGAACTCCTCGCCGCTGTGGCGGAACGGGGTTGCGCTGGTGTCGTGGCCGGGCGGGCTGACAATCCACTGGGCTTCCAAGGCTCCGTTGAGGTCGGGAGTGAGCAGTTCATACACTGCCTCGCCCACGGATTTCTTGGTGACGCCTTTCAGGTTGCGCCGCTCGGCCTTGCGGACCACGGGGGATCTGGTTTCCTCCTGGCCGAGGAAGAATTTCCCCACCGGGATGTCCAGGCCGTGGGCCAGTTGCGCCAGGGTGGTGAAAGACGGGTTCGCCATGCCGCGTTCGATCTGGCTGACGATCGCCTGGCTGAGGCCGGTGATTTCCGAGAGCTTGGCGAGGGTCATGCCCTTTTCCTTGCGCATGCCGCGCACCTTGTTTCCGACAGTCGCCAGCAGTGCGCTGGTGGCTGGCGGGGCTGGGGTGGCGCTCTCGGTGGTCATCGCGAATCTTTCACTGGGTGATCTGACTCACATAACTATAGTGAAGATTTTTAGCGAGTCAATGGTTTCCCCTTGATTAAAATGAAGAAGTTTACAGGAGTGCTGTTTTGGATGGTGGGGCGGTCCCAGCACCGCCCCACCTCACCAGGGCTTAGCCGATCCTGCGCATCGGGTCTGGCCAGTTGCCCACGGTCGACGTGACGATGGCGTGGTTGATCTCAGCGTTGTAGTTGGACATGACGGTATCTCCTGACTGAACGTGGTGTCCGCGCGCCGGCGGTGCGCGGTGGTCAAGTTCTGCCGCGAAAAGGGCAGAGGTGACCTGTTCAGTCGGGTGATGACCCGGGATCGAAGGAAGGGCCGTCCGGCAGCGCCTCGGCGCCGGACAGGTTTGCTCCACTGGCCGTAGCGGGTAGGGATGGCCAGGAAATGCCAAGGTCCCCCGCGCCGTCTGAGCCCCCGGCCGCCCCGGAGCTGGCTGTGCCGGCCGCATGTGCCAAGGCCGGAAGTTCCAGCCCGGCCGGATTACCCGCTCCGTGTTCCGGGCCGGAAGGGCTGGCTGTTGCCTCCGGCGGCGAGGCCGCCCCGGCGCGGTCCTGGGCAGGAGTGAAGCCGAACCGGACAGCGATTGACCTGGCCGTCACATCCGCCGGTTCCGCAGGTGCAACTGTCGAGGCGGCCGCCGGACTCAGGATGGCGGCCGCGCCCGACGCCGGGAGGCTGGGCGCCGCGGTCGGCACCGGGCCGGGTGCCGGCGTCGTGAGTGGTGGAAGGCCCGGCAGCGGCATATCGGGGAGTGGCAAGGGCAACGGCACGGGCAGGAGTTCAGGCAGCAGCGGCGGTAACTCGTCAGGTAGCGGCAGGACGTCGGGCACAGGAAGAGGCAGGGGCGCCTGCACGAGGGGCAGGTCAGGAAGCCC
>DATCVX010000219.1:0-17108 GCA_036566705.1 Arthrobacter sp.
CCTCACCCGGCTGGCTATCCACAAGCATGGAAGGCTGCTGTAAATACAGTGGAAGAGACATTGAAGATCATCGTCCTGGTCAAGCATGTGCCGGACGCGCAGTTCGACCGTCACCTCAACGGGGAGGGCTACACCACCGACCGCGACGAAAGCATCCTGTCCGAGCTGGACGAATACGCGCTGGAAGCGGCCCTGCAGCTCGCTGAAGCCCGTGGCGGCAGCAAGGCCGGAAACCAGGTCATCGCGCTCAGCATGGGCCCCGCCGGTGCCGTAAACGCCGTCAAGAAGTCGCTGCAGATGGGCGCCACCGAAGGCGTGCACCTGACCGACGACGCCCTGGCAGGCTCGGATGCCGCCGCCACCTCACTTGCCCTGGCGGCCGCCATCCGCCATCTCGGCGCAGGCGCCCCGGTGGACCTCGTGCTTACCGGCATGGCCTCCACCGACGGCGAAACCTCCCTGGTGCCGGCGCAGCTGGCCGAACGCCTGGGACTGCCGCAGATCACGTTTGCGTCAACATTGGAAGTCGACGGCGGACGGCTCACCGCGCGCCGCGACGCAGACACGTACTCCGAGACCGTGGAAGCCACGCTGCCGGCAGTGGTGTCGGTGACTGACCAGATTAACGAGCCCCGCTACCCCAACTTCAAGGGCATCATCGCGGCCAAGCGCAAGAGCATCACCACGCTGTCACTCTCGGACATCGGAGTTGATCCTGCGCAGGTTGGCCACGCGGGATCCTGGACCACGGTGACGTCCGCCGCGGAACGTCCGCCACGCACTGCCGGCACCATCATCACCGACGAAGGCGACGCCGGCATCAAGCTGGTGGACTTCCTGGCCGCCCAGAAGCTGCTCTAAGAGGGATCACAGACATGGCAAACGTACTTATTTTCATTGACAACCCTGGCGCGTCCCTGAAGAAAAGCAGCCTCGAACTGCTGACCCTGGGGCGCTCCCTGGGCGAAACAGCTGTGGCAGTGAACGGCGAGCTCAGCGACGGCGTTTCGGCGGCCTTCGCGGAGTACGGCGTCAGCGGCGTCTACCGGCCGTCCGCCGAGGACCTGGACGACTACCTCGTCGCAGCGAAGGCCGCCTACGTTGCGGCCGCAGTCCAGGTTGCCGGTGCCACCACGGTGCTCCTGGACAACTCGCCCGAAGGCAAGGAAATTGCCGCGCGACTTGGCGTCCGGCTTTCCGCCGGCGTCATTACCGATGTGGTGTCCGTGGACCAGGACGGGACAGCGCACAAGTCCGTCCTCGCCGGTTCGTACACCACAGCCGCGAAGACCACCACGCCCGTCTCGGTGCTGACCGTCAAGGCCAACAACGTCACGCCCGAGCCAGCGGCCGGCCCCAGCGCCCCGGCGGTGGCCACGGTTGATGTGCCCGCTGACGGCACCGCCACCGCCGCGCGCGTCACCGCCCGCGAGCAGAAGGTGGCCAGCGGCCGCCCCGACCTCACCGATGCGCGCATCGTGGTGGCCGGCGGACGTGGCGTTGACGGCGATTTCGGTCCTGTTGAGCAGCTGGCTGACGCCCTCGGGGCTGCCGTGGGCGCCTCCCGTGCAGCCACGGACGCCGGCTGGATCAGCCATGACGCCCAGGTGGGCCAGACCGGCAAGACGGTCTCCCCGCAGCTGTACATTTCAGCGGGAATCTCCGGCGCCATCCAGCAGAAGGCCGGCATGCAGACGGCCAAGGTCATTGTGGCCGTCAACAAGGACGCCGAGTCCCCGGTCTTCGAGATCGCCGACTTCGGCATTATCGGCGACCTCTTCGACGTCCTGCCGCAGGCCACGGAAGAAATCAAGAAGCGAAAAGGCTGACCCTTGACCACTCCTGCTGTTTCAGCACAGAGCCCGTTCAACCCGGCAACGCACCGGGTTGGGCGGGTCCTCTGTTTCGCGGCCCATCCTGACGACATCGACTTCGGCGCAGCCGGCACTATCGCTGCCTGGACGGCCGCGGGCGTGCAGGTCAGCTACTGCATCATGACCGACGGCGACGCCGGCGGCTTCGATCCCGCCCACCGGTCAGAAATCATCGCCCTGCGCGCGGCGGAACAGCTCCGGGCAGCAGAACTCGTCGGTGTCTCGGATATCCACTATCTGCACGAGCGGGACGGCTACCTGGAACCGTCGCACGACGTGATGAAGGGCGTGGTCCGGCTGATCAGGCAACTGCGGCCCGATGTTGTGCTCGCCATGCATCCGGAGCGCAACTGGAAGCGGATCCAGAAAAGCCACCCTGACCACCTGGCCGTCGGCGAGGCCGTCACCCGCGCCGTCTATCCTGCCGTGGAGAATCCGTTCGCATACCCGGAGCTTGCCGAGGCCGGGCTGGAAGCCTACAAGCTTCCCTGGCTCTGGCTGTACGCCGGCCCGGAAGAGCGGGAGAACCACTTCGTGGACGTCACGGACCACGTGGACAGCAAACTGAAGGCCATCAACGTCCATGTCAGCCAGCATCCGGATGTTGAGGCGATGGAGGCGGCCGTGCGCAACGGGATGCACGTCAACGCCGGGCGGGCCGGACTGCCGGCTGACCGCAGTGCCGAGGCGTTCCACGTTGTCGCAGTCAACGGGCCGGGAACCATCGCCGGCTTTTAGCACCGGGCCGGAAACTTACCTGCTCCGGCAGACCCAGGCACAAAAACCCGCGGTGCCCTCCTGGGGAGGGCACCGCGGGTTTCTTTGCCTTCAGTCGCCCGAAGCCAGGGCGACGGGTTACGTGCTGAGCGGCGCGGCAGCAACTGTGGGGAACGTGGGGGACGCCGAGCCGCCCACCGGCTCCACTGTGATGCCGAGGGCTGCAGCGGACGCGATACCCTTCACCACGGCAGGCTTGGACAGCGCCGCCTCGTCCATCAGGCCCTGGGAAACGGGCGCCGACCCGTCCTTCGGGATCAGCCACATCTGGTAGACCTTGCCGGCAGGCGGTGCGGGAACCCCGTTCATCTTGACCACAATGGCGTCCCTGGACGACGAAATCAGGACCGTCGCGGTGCCACCTGCAGACACCGGCACTGACGCTTCCCGGACGTCATCGGCCCGGACCACCTGGTTCAACGGATCATTCTGGTCCGCGAGATAGGCGCCGACGCCCACCCCGCCGAGCGCGATCACAGCCGCCGCAGCGACGCCGGCGAGCCAGCGGCGCGCACCGGCCGGCCGGCGACGTTCTTCACGGCGTTGCCGGGCTGCGGCGAGCTCGTCGCCGCCCGTCACAGGGGCGGGCTGATGGAGAGGCGCAGCCGGAGCGGCGTCCGGCGCGGCCTGTCCGGCACCCTGGACCGGGAGCTGGGCCACAATGCGGGCAAAGAGGTCCGACGGCGGCTCCTCCTCGGCGGTAAACGTCTCGGCCAGCGTTTCCCTGGCCTGGCGCACACGTTCGTGGAACGTCCCGCGCTCGGCCTCCGGGGCGGAGGAGATGTACAGGTCAATGGCCGAGCGCTCGGCTTCGGTCACTGCATCGAGGGCGTACAGCTCCGCCAGATCCACGGCGCGGCCCGAGGCGAGGTCTGCCGATACGGTGTCGCCGAAGGTGCCGCGGCGGCTGCTTCCCTGATTATTCATTTCTGTCATCTCAACTCACCCCCAGACATGTCTTCAAGCGGATCAGTCCGTCGCGGATGCGGGACTTGATGGTGGGCACTGCTGCGTTCAGGCGTTCCGCGACCTCCCTGTAGGTGAGGCCGCCGTAGTAGGCAAGCCGGACGGATTCCTGCTGGGTATCGGTCAGTGTCTCCAGGCACCGGACCACCGCCTCGGCCTCAAGCCGGCTGCCCACTTCATCGGAAACAGAGTCGTGGTCGATGTCCTGGCTGCTCGCCCCGTACCGGGCCTCCCGGTCCGTGGACGACTGCGAGGATCTAACCTTGTCCACGGCACGGCGGTGCGAAATGGTCATCAGCCACGACAGCGGACTGCCGGCGTCCGGGTTGAACTTCGCCGCGTTCTGCCAGACCTGGAGGAAGACTTCCTGGGTGGTGTCCTCGCTGAGCTCGGGATCGATCAGGACCCTGCGGGCCATGCCGAATACACGGCGGGATGTCAGCTGGTAAAACTCCGCGAACGCAGCCTGGTCGCCCTGGGCAATACGGCCCAGGAGGGCGGCGAGGCGCTGGCTGATGTCCGCTGGTGAATCTGTCACTGCGGCCGGGGCCTCGTAGTTTGGCGCGTTGGGAGTTTCCATCACTACCAAGCATAGGTGTCCGCGGGTTGCTTCAGGAGCAGCCCTGCCGGGACCGCCGCAGGCAGCGGAGGAACCGGAGCGGTCCGCGGGCCTTGCTGCTGTCTCCAGTGCTCTCACCTGCCGCTCCTTGTCCGCCGTGGATGTTCTCAGGAGTGATTCGGTGCACGTGCGCGTGCGGATTGGCGCTACGGGAAATTTCTCCCCGGCCGGGCTCGGACGCCGGGGAGCCGGCAAGCGGAGCAGGTCAGATTTTTGCTCCGGCGAATCCCTGCTGCCGCCACGCCTCGTACACGGCGATGGAGGCTGCATTCGCAAGGTTCAGGGACCGCAGGGCCGGGAGCATGGGGAGCCGGACCGTGGAGGTGACGTGGGGATCCCGTTTGAGTTCCTCCGGCAGCCCCACCGATTCCTGGCCGAACATCAGGACATCGCCGGGCCGGTACGCGATGTCCGTGTAGCTGGCGGTTCCGTCAGAGGTGAATGCGTACACACGCTCCGGCTTGAGGACGTTCCAGGCGTCGTCGATGCTTTTATGCACGGTCACCACGGCGAGGTCGTGGTAATCGAGGCCTGCCCGCCGGAGTTTGGCATCGGAAAAATCGAAGCCCAAGGGTTCAACCAGGTGCAATTCGGCGCCGGTGATGGCTGCCAGCCGAATGGCATTGCCGGTGTTGCCCGGAATTTCGGGGGAGTGGAAGAGGATGCGGAACACCATCCCATCCTAGTCACTGCCGCCCCTGGCAAATGCCGTCAGTGCATGCCCCGCAGGAGCCGGGCAAGCACGGAAACATTGACGGTGTTGGGTGCCGGGCCCGACGACAGGAACTGTTTGAGGCCGCGGACCAGCCCGGCCGCGTTGACCACCTGGACAGTTTCGTGGGCACCGGCGGACCGCCGGTGCCGGTCGATGACAGGCTCGTGCAGGTTCCCGTCGGGGCTGTGTACGACGGTCCAGCCGGTGACATTGAGTTCGGGGAAGATGTCCTGCATGGCGCGGACCACGTGCGCCAATTGTGGCGGCGGGATGGAGCGTCCGCCGTGGTTGAGAGTGCTGCCGTCCCAGGCGTAGGCGCCCTTGGGCAGGAGCATGGACCCGATGATGGCCAGGCGGTACCCGGACAGCAGCGCGTGGTCGATGTGGCTGTTGTCTGCCGGTGACTGCAGCCCGTTGATCAGCCGTGCGGCCGGAATGGCTGGCAGGATCTGCCTGCTGACCAGCTGCACGGTCCGCATTTCGCGCTGGATGCGTGCCTCCGCCCCGAAGATGCCGCGTTTCCGGGGCATCCCGTGGACCTGTTGGCTGGCCTGCGCAAGCGGGATCAACGGCACCACGCCGGCCGCCTCGAATGCAGCCAGGTCATAAGGCGGAACGTAGACCGGCGGGTCGCCGGCGGTGTTGCGGGGCATGTTGGGGCGGTGCACCGTGGCGGACGCGTGGCTACCGGCCGCGGGCGCATCAAAATGCGGACCGGAATCGCCGTTGACGGAACCGGTGCCGGCAGCATAGGACCGGTCATAGGCGCTCCGGCGCTTGGGATCGATGAGCGTCTCGTAGGCTGCCGTTACACGCCGGAATGCGGCGGCGTCCCCGCCATGATCAGGGTGCGCCTGGCGGGCCGCACGGCGGTAAGCAACTTTGATCTCCTTCTCGGTGGCCGTCACGGCGACACGGAGCACCTGGTAATGGGAGTTGCTGCTCTCGGTCAAGCACTTGTCCTTCGGTTGGTGTGGCCAGTCCACGGCGGCAGGGCGGGCCCATAGCCAGGTAGGCCAAGCTTAACGGCCCATTCTGACAACGTGCGTGCCGCCAGCCCGGGTTCCCGCGGCTGGCATAATTCAGCCCATGAGGATCGCCGTCGCCATCAACCCCCGTGCGTCCTTCGGATCCCGGACACCCGCCGGCGTGCATACGGTGGACTACTTCCGCGCCGCCGGCGCCGACGTTGTGGAGCTGCGGGAGGCCAGCTTCGCCCTTCTGGCATCAGCCGTCGGACGGTCGCTTGCCGAAGGCCTGGATGCCCTTGTTGTGGTGGGAGGAGACGGCATGGTGCACCTCGGTGTAAACGCGCTGGCAGGCTCCGGAGAAACAGCGTCCACGGTCCCGCTGGGAATAGTGCCCAACGGGACCGGAAACGACTTTGCCCGGACCCTGGGACTGCCGCTGAATGACGTAGCCGCCGCCTGCAGGCGGATCACCGCCGGCATCGCTTCAGGAGGGCGTCCCGTTGACCTGGGCCGGATCACCGCGGCCGGCGGCTGCTGCTGGTTCGCTGGCGTGCTTTCGGCCGGTTTCGACGCCGCCGTCAACAACCGTGCGAACGGGTGGCGCTGGCCGCGCGGCAAGGCCCGCTACAACCTGGCGATGCTCCGGGAACTGGTGGCGTTCCGGGCTATTGAGTACACGGTGACCGACTATACGGAAACGGACGACGGCGATACCTGGGACCAGGGGGCAATGCTTATTTCCATAGCAAACGGGCAGTCAATTGGCGGCGGAATGCGGATTGCCCCGGACGCCCGGCCGGACGACGGACTGCTTGACCTCTTTGTTGTCCGGCCGCTGCCCAGGGTCCGCTTCCTGGCAGTTTTCCCGAAGGTGTTCTCCGGGCGGCATATCGGGCATCCGGCAGTTGAGATCCGCCGCGTACGCAAGGTGCGCCTGTCGGCGCGCAACGTCGTGGCGTATGCCGACGGCGAGAGGATCGGGCCGCTGCCGCTCACCGTGGAAGTTGTACCCGGCGCCGTGCGTATCCTCGCCTAGGAACAAGGCCCGGGGACCCGCCGTCGGGCATGTGGCGTCTAGACTCTTTGATGGACCGGGCTGAACCCCGGCCGGTGGAGCCGGGCAGCCGGCAAGACATTGGGGTGGTATGAAATCACGGGGGATGGGGGCAACGTCCGGGACGCTGCTCACTGCAATATTGGTTGGTGCCGGCCTGCTGGGAGGCTGCAGCATAGACGTGCCGGACCCGTCGGCCCCCACCGTGGAGCAGTCTGCACCCGGGCTGGCGACACCCACCATCACGCCCGGCCATGATGCAGAGGCGGTGGCGGCCAAAGACTTGCCGTTCACCGAAGGGGGCGCACTTGCGCCGGGAGTTCCAGTGGGTATTTCCGACGGGTTGAAGGAAGCACCGGGCTGGAAGCCGGTCAAGGAAAACGTGGCGGGCGAGAACCAGTACGTGAAGGCCGACGGCTGCCTCGTGGCCGCCAAAGTCCGGACCAACCAGACACCACTGGCCCGTGCTGATGACCGCGCCTCCACACTGGGCCTCTTTACCTACCTCGACCCCAGCATCCTCCCCAACTACCTCAAGACGGAAACCCTGCGTTGGGGCGGAGACGCGGACAAGCCTGGCCCGCGTGTGGAGGTGCTGGTACTGGAACAGTCTTCTCCGCCGGGAGCCAGGTCGACGGCTGTCATGGCCCGCCTGTTCAGCGTCCCCGCATCGTCCATCTACATCACCGTCTCGTGCCCGGATGCGGCCACCCTGGCGTCGGCGCGGCAGGACGTTGCTCAGCGACTGATCATCGTTCCCCCCTCCGCCTGAGCCCTCCCTGTTCCGCGGCGCTGATGCCAGTGGATTCCCCGGTCCGGCGCATGCTGGTGAGCAGCACTCCGCCCACTACGAGCAGCCCGCCCAGGATCTGGGGAACACTGATTGACGTCCCCAGCAGGAACGTTATGGCGGCCGTAAAGACCACCATGAGGTTCAGATAGTTGCCCGCGGTCCCTGGTGCAGTTGTTTTGAGTGCCAGATTCCACAGCAGGTATGCACCCAGGGACGGGAAGATCACGATGTAGGCCAGCGACCAACTGCCGGCGGCCGCCTGAGGCAGATGCGCTCCCGTGGCCACCGCCACCGGAGTGAGGACCACGGCGGCCATGGCAACCTGAACGGCCGTGGCCGTGACCGCAGGGACCGCAAGGCGGCGGGCAATGACGGTGTAGAGGCTCCAGACGGCAATCGCACCCAGCATCAGGAGCTCACCCACGTTGAAGGAAAACCTCAGCAACCGCTGGAAGTCCCCGCCGGTCAGGACCAGCAGGACCCCGGAAAGCCCCATCCCGATGCCGCCCCAGCCGAGGGCGCCCGGCCGGTCACCCAGCATGACCGCTGCCAGGACAACGATCAGCGCAGGGTTGGCCGCCGTGATGAGCGAGGCGTTCAATGCGGAGGTGTGTTGCAGCGCGGTGTACAGGAGCAGGGTGTAGCCACCCATGCCCAGGAAACTGAGGAGCAACAACGTGGGCCAGGACCGCAGGGCGGCCCGCCAATCGGGCCGGTCCACCAGCTGCGCCAGGGCCAGCAGCGGCAGCGCCGCGATAGCCCAGCGCCAGAACGTCAGCTCAACGGGAGTCATCGATGCCACTGCTGCCTGTCCCACCACAAAGTTTCCGGACCAGAAAAGGGTGGCCAGCACCAGGTAGAGGGAGGCTTTCACCGCTCGAATCTATACCAGCGCCGGAGGCTAGAATTGTTGGGTGCCCGTCTACCTGGATCATGCAGCAACCACGCCCCTCTCCGCCGAGGCGCTGGCTGCCCTGACCCGCGAGCTCGTCCGCACCGGCAACCCGTCTTCCCTGCACGGCTCCGGCCGCCGGGCCCGCCGCGCTGTTGAGGACGCACGCGAAACGATTGCGGCCGCAGCCGGGGCGCACCCCTCCGAAGTCATTTTTACGTCCGGCGGCACGGAAGCTGACAACCTGGCTGTGAAGGGCCTGTTCTGGTCCCGGGCCGCCGGGAACCCTGCCCGGCGGCGCATCCTCTGCTCCGCCGTCGAGCACCATGCAGTGCTGGACACCGTGGAATGGCTGGAGCGGCACGAAGGTGCAGAGGTCACCTGGCTTCCGGTGGACAGCGAAGGCGTCGTTGACCTCGCGGTCCTGGAAGCTGAACTTGCGCGGTCACCGGAAACCATCGCCCTGGTGACCGTGATGTGGGCCAACAACGAGGTGGGCAGCATCCAGCCGATCCCCGAAATTGTCCGGCTGGCCCACGCCGCCGGTGTGCCGGTGCATTCAGACGCGGTCCAGGCCTTTGGCTCGCTGCCCATCAACTTCAAGGCCTCCGGACTGGACGCGATGAGCGTTTCCGGACACAAGATCGGCGGTCCTGTGGGAGTCGGGGCGCTGTTGCTGGGCCGCGCGGTGAAGCTGACCCCCGTTCAGCACGGCGGCGGCCAGGAACGGGACGTCCGGTCCGGAACCCTGGATACCGCTTCCATCGCCGCCTTCGCCGCCGCGGCCGGCGCGGTCACGGCAAGCCTTCCCGCTGAATCAGCCAGGATCTCAGCCCTCCGGGACCGGCTTGTCGACGGCGTGCGGCAGCTCATCCCGGAGGCCGTCCTCCGTGGAGCCGACGGCTCAGGACGCCTCCCCGGCAATGCGCACTTCACCTTTCCCGGCTGCGAAGGCGACTCCCTGCTGTTCCTGTTGGACCTCGCCGGGGTTGAATCATCCACCGGCTCTGCCTGCACCGCCGGCGTGCCCCGGCCTTCGCACGTGCTCCTTGCCATGGGCCTGGACGAGGAAACGGCGCGCGGTGCACAGCGCTTCAGCCTCGGGCACACGTCAACCGCCGCAGACGTCGACGCACTGCTTGCGGCCCTCCCTGATGCGTACTCCCGGGCACGGGCTGCCGGGATGGCCGGGCACGAATCCTCCATCCAGACCGCCGGAACAGTGGCGCGTCAGGCCTCCGGCAAGAGCTGATCGAGCCCGCCGGACCCGTCCGCGAGGCGGTCGGCGCTGACCGTGGTGAGGCCGGAGATCAAGGCCTTGATGACTTTCTGCGCGCCTGGCCGGGCCTGGTGCGGCCAGTTGACGCTCATGCCGGCCACCACCCGGGAGTCACGCTGCCAGAAGGCGATGAACTCCTTGCGCTCCAGCGAACCGCGGATCACCGGTTCCGTTCCGGCCGCCAAATCGGGGAACCCCGAGTACTCCATGCTGACGTCGAACTGGTCGGTGTAGAAATAGGGGATGGTGGTGTGGGCGGCATCCTGGCCAAGCATCGCCTTGGCCGCCACCTTGCCTCCGTTAAGGGCGTTGGACCAGTGCTCGCTGCGGTAGTGCTTGCCGGTGAACGGGTGCAGGGCATTGGCCACGTCCCCCGCGGCGAAGATCCCCGGCTCGCTGGTCCGCAGGGAAGCGTCAGTGAGGATCCCGTTGTCCACCTCCACGCCGGCCGTGAGTGCGAGACCGGTGTTGGGCAGGACGCCCATGGCGAGCACCACGACGTCCGCGGGAATCAGCTCGCCGCTGTCGGTCACTACTCCGGAGACGGCACCGTCCTTTCCCACGATTTCACGGGCCGAAGCCGGCAGCCGGAAGCCCACGCCGTGGGCTTCATGGAGCGATCGGAAAAAGCGTCCCAGGTCCGGCCCGATGGCGCCGGCCAACGGAACATCCTCGAGGCCGAGCAGGGTGACGTTGTTTCCGTAGGTCGCCGCCGCAGCTGCCAGCTCCATGCCGATCCAGCCGGAGCCAATCATCACCACGTTCTTCCCGCCGCGCTCCAGTGTTCGCCGCAGCCGCCGGCTGTCGTCCAGGGTCCGGAACGTGGTTACACCCGACAACTCGCTGCCTGGCAGCGGAATCGTGCGCGGGACGGCCCCTGTGGCCAGCAGCAGTGAGGAGTAGGACAGCGCCGTCCCGTCGCTCAACAGCACCGTTCTTTCCGCAGGCCCGATGCTGGTGACCGTCACGCCCAGGCGGAGGTCGACGTCGTTCTCCGCGTACCAGCCCGGAGGCACCACCGGGACTTTGTCCTCTTCCTCCTTGCCGAGCAGGTATTCCTTCGAAAGGGGCGGCCGCAGATAAGGGTGGTGGAGTTCGCTGCCAATGAGGACGATGGCCCCCGTGTAGCCCTCGGACCGGAGCGTCCGGGCGGCGGTGGCGCCGGCCAGGCCTCCACCTGCGATGACGATGTTTCCGAGAGTGTGTCCTGCAGCCATGGTCCGCGCGCCTCCTGACGATCCGGTAGCTCAACTATGGCCGAACGCGGCAGGCTTTAGAATAGATAGGGCCTACAACGCCCAATCCACTCTTTAACCAACGGAAAGCCAGCATGCGAGTTCTAGCAGCCATGAGCGGCGGAGTCGATTCCGCCGTTGCCGCAGCACGTGCCGTCGAGGCAGGACACGACGTCGTCGGCGTCCACCTGGCACTGTCCCGGATGCCCGGCACGCTGCGGACAGGCAGCCGCGGCTGCTGCACCATCGAAGACTCCCGCGACGCCTGGCGTGCGTGCGACGTACTCGGAATCCCGTATTACGTATGGGACTTCTCCGAGCGCTTCAAGGAGGACGTGGTCCAGGACTTCATCGATGAGTACGCTGCCGGCCGCACACCGAATCCGTGCATGCGCTGCAACGAGCGCATCAAGTTCGCGGCATTGCTGGAAAAGGCCATCGCCCTGGGCTTCGACGCCGTCTGCACCGGCCATTACGCCAAGGTGATCACGGATGCCGATGGCAACCCCGAACTGCACCGCGCCGCCGACTGGGCGAAGGACCAGAGCTACGTCCTCGGCGTCCTGACTCATGAGCAGCTCAAGCACTCCATGTTCCCGCTGGCCGACACCCCTTCGAAGGCCGAAGTCCGTGCGGAAGCCGAACGGCGCGGGCTGTCCGTGGCCAACAAGCCGGACAGCCACGACATCTGCTTCATCCCGGACGGTGACACCGCGGGCTGGCTGGCCGAGAAGATCGACATGACCACCGGCGACATTGTCGACGAGACCGGCACCAAAGTAGGGGAGCACCCCGGCGCCAACGCCTTCACCGTGGGACAGCGCAGGGGCCTGAAGCTGGGCACCCCGGCGGCGGATGGAAAGCCCCGCTTTGTGCTGGAAATCCGGCCGAAGGAAAACAAGGTGGTGGTGGGCCCCGAGGCCCTGCTGGCCATTGACGAAATCCGCGGCATCAAGGTGTCGTGGGCCGGCCTTCCCATTGCCGAAATCGCCACGGGTGAAGACTTCGACTGCTACGCCCAGGTCCGCGCGCACGGAGACCCCGTCCCCGCGACGGCACGGATGGAGAACCCGTCGGCGGACGGCACTGCCGGACAACTGGTGGTGACGCTGACCGATCCCCTCCGCGGCGTCGCCCCGGGCCAGACCGTGGTCCTGTACCAGGGCAGCCGCGTACTTGGCCAGGCCACCATAGACGCCGCCCGGTCCCTGCAGCGCGCGGAGCTCTAACCACCCGGCAGCCTGCAGACAGCGCGAACGTACAGTTGAGGCCCCAAACCGTCCCGTCGGTTGGGGCCTCAAGCGTACGTTCGCGCTGATTTTGTGTGGCCCTTTCCTCCGGCTGCGGCACAAAAGTGAGAGCGGCAACCCATTCAGGTAAATTTTGTGTCTCAACTCACAGGTTGAATCGATTCACCGCGTTCTGTTCTGATTGAATCTAGGCATCAGGACAGCGCGCTGCCCGCTCAAGCAAATACACCCATTAGCGGGCGGCGAGCGCGTACTCATCGAACAGAAAGTTCACAGATGACCAAGAGCACCAAGGCCTTGCGGAGCGCAATCGCGCTGGCAGGCATTTCCGCTTTCGCATTGACGGCCTGCACGGGCCCATCAGGTGGCGGCGGCAGCAGCACAACTTCGGGGAACGCCAGCAGCGTCATTGCGTATGGCACCACGGACAAGGTCACGTCCCTGGACCCGGCAGGTTCGTACGACAACGGTTCGTTCATGGTGATGAACCAGATTTACTCGTTCTTGCTGAACTCCAAGCCCGGTGGCGCCGAGCCTGTGCCGGACCTGGCCGAATCGGCTTCGTTCACTAAGCCCACCGAATTCACGGTCAAGCTGAAGAGCGACCTCAAATGGGCCAACGGACATGTGCTGGATTCCAAGGACGTCAAGTTCTCGTTTGACCGCCAGACCAAGATCAAGGATCCCAACGGCCCTGCTTCGCTGTTGACCAACATCGAGTCCATTGCCACGCCTGATGCCAGCACCGTGGTGTTCACGCTCAAGCAGGCCAACGACCAAACATTCGCGCAGATCCTGACCAGCCCGGCCGCGCCGATCGTCGACGACGAAGTCTTCCCGGCAGACAAGCTCCTCACTGACGAGGAAATTGTCAAAGCGAACGCCTTCTACGGCCAGTACACGATCGACTCCTTCAACAAGAACACTCTGGTGAGCCTGAAAGCCTGGCCGGACTATAAGGGAGTGCTCGGCAAGCCCGCCAACGCCGGTGCCACCATCAAGTACTACACCGACCAGACAAACATGAAGCTGGAGATCAAGGGCGGGCAGATCGACGTTGCCAACCGCAGCCTCAGCGCCACGGACATCGATGACCTCAAGAAGGACTCGAACGTCAAGGTCAACATCGGACCCGGTGGCGAGATGCGGTACATCGTCTTCAACTACGACACCATGCCCTACGGCGCCAAGACCCCGGAAGCGGATCCGAAGAAGGCCCTTGCCGTCCGCCAGGCTACAGCCAACCTCATCGACCGCCAGGCCATTTCGGAGCAGGTCTACAAAGGCACGTACTTGCCCATGTGGTCCAACGTCCCGTCCGGATTTGCCGGCGCCAATGAGTCCTTCAAGCAGGCCTATGGGGACGGCTCAGGCAAGCCCAGCCTGGACAAGGCCAAGAAGGTCATGTCCGACGCCGGCATCACCGGCCCGGTGACCATCAAGCTGCAGTACAACCCTGACCACTACGGCAAGTCATCCGGTGACGAGTACGCCATGGTCAAGGACCAGCTGGAAAAGAGCGGCCTTTTCAAGGTGGACCTCCAGTCCACTGAATGGGTGACCTACAACTCGGCATCGAAGAAGGACAGCTACCCCGTCTTCCAGCTCGGCTGGTTCCCCGATTTCAGCGACGCGGACAACTACCTGACCCCCTTCTTCCTCAAGGGCGGCTTCATGAACAACCACTACGCCAACGCTGAAGTCGAAAAGTTGATCGCCAAGCAGCTGGTCACCGCGGACAAGTCAGAACGTGAGAAGGCAATCCAGGACGTCCAGAACCTGCTGGCCAAGGACATCTCCACCCTGCCGTTGCTGCAGGGCGCCCAGGTGGCGGTTTCAGGGACCGACGTGAAGGGTGTCGATTCCACCCTGGATGCGTCGTTCAAGTTCCGGCTCGGCACGGTTTCCAAGTAGCACCTAGTAAACACGCGTGAGGAGGTGGGGCCGGCCGGCCCTGCCTCCTACGTGTTGGCTACACAATTTCTAGATCCAGACCAAGCAGGGACAGCATGGCCACAATGATTGATGCGCCGCCGCCAACGGTTGCGCCCCCCAAATCCAAATCCGCGGGAGGTGGCCTCGGGAAGTACATCCTGATTCGCTTCCTGCTGATCTTCCCCACGATCTTCATCCTCGTCACCCTGGTTTTTTTCCTGATGCGGATCACTGGCGATCCCATCACTGCGGCCCAGGGAGGACGGCTTCCGCAGGAGCAGATTGATGCCCTTGTGCACCAGGCCGGCTACGACCGGAACCTCTTCATTCAGTACGTTGAGTACCTCGGCAACATCGCCACAGGAAACTTCGGCCGGACTATCTCCGACGGCAGGTCCGTCGCCGAAATGCTCGTTAAGTTTGGCGCCGCAACACTGGAACTCAGCATCAATGCCGTCGTGGTGGCGTTGCTCGTAGGAATACCGCTCGGAATGTTCGCCGCCCACAAACGCGACAAGGTCTCGGACGCCTTCCTGCGGATGTTCGCCATCCTTTGCTACGCCACCCCTGTCTTTTTTGCAGGCCTGCTGCTGAAGCTGACTTTCTCCGTAGGCCTGGGCTGGTTCCCCGTAGCCGGCCGCGCTTCCACCACAACCGAATTGGCGATGTCGAGGTTGGCAGCGCCCACCGGCATCTACTGGCTGGACGCCCTGCGAAGCGGTGATCTTGCGGCCTTTTCGGACATCGTCCACCACGCAGTCCTCCCGGCCGTCGCGCTGGGCCTTCTGACCGCCGGCGTGTTCCTCCGACTGGTTCGCACTAACGTGATCGGCACGCTGGGTAAGGACTATGTTGAGGCAGGCCGGTCCCGTGGCGTCAGCGAATACCGGCTCGTGACAAAGCACGCCTACAAGCCGGCACTGATCCCCATCATCACCGTCATGGGGTTGCAGATTGCCCTGCTTCTTGGCGGGGCGGTCCTGACTGAAACGACCTTCGAGTGGAAGGGCCTGGGCTATCAGTTGGCGCAATACCTCACTGCGCGTGACTTTGTGGCCGTCCAGGGCATCGTGATGCTGCTGGCCGTCATTGTGGCGATCACAAATTTCGTGGTGGATATTGCTGCGGCCCTGATTGATCCGCGGGTGAGGTACTGATGAGCACAGCGGAACTGAAACCGACCAGGAAGTCGTTGCTGGACAGGCTCCCCGTCTCGTCCCACATCCGCCAAAGCGTTGGCCTGCAGCGGACCATGCTGCTTATCGGCGTCGTCCTGTGCGGAGTTTTTGTGCTGGCAGCGGTCTTCGCACCATTGCTGGCACCCTACGGCTACTCCCAGATTTCCGACGGCGACGGTTCGTTCCCGGCGCAGGCCGAACCCGGTGGCAAACATCTGCTGGGAACAACAGTGGGTGGCTATGACGTCCTGTCCCGGGTGGTCTGGGGATCGCAGACAGCCCTGGCGGTCATTGTTGCCGCCGTGCTGATGTCCATCTTCCTGGGGGTGTTCCTCGGACTGGTGAGCGGCTACTTCGGCGGCTGGCTGGACCGAGTGCTGGTGGTAATTGCGGACGCAATCTACGCTTTCCCGACGCTCCTCGTGGCCATTGTCATGTCGATTGCGATCAACAAGGGGCAGTCCGGATTCTGGGGCGGAATCCTCGCTTGCGGGTTCGCCATCACGGCAGTGTTCGTGCCGCAGTATTTCCGGGTGATCCGTGCCGAAACCATCCGGCTCAAGGCTGAACCGTTTGTGGAATCAGCCCAGGTTGTTGGTGCCTCCAGCGCCAGGATTATCAGCCGGCACATCTTTTCCAACGCCACCCGGACCCTGCCTCTTATCTTCACGCTCAACGCCTCTGAGGCCATCCTCACTTTGGCCGGTCTGGGCTTCCTCGGCTTTGGTATCGAGCCAAGCTCCGCCTCCGAGTGGGGCTTTGACCTGAACAAGGCGATGTCCGATGCCTCCTCCGGCATTTGGTGGACCGGAGTCTTCCCTGGCCTGGCCATAGTCTTGACGGTGGTCGGCCTCACCCTGGTAGGAGAAAGCATCAACGACCTGAACGATCCGCGCCTGCGCGGGCGCAAGGCGGCAGGCAAGGGCGGCCCGGGTTCAACGCCCGGGGCGCAGGCAGCCATCGCAGCGGAAGTGAGAGGATCATGACCATAAACCTTGGACCTGTATCGGACCAGTCCAGGCCGGCTGGCCGGCCCGTCCTGGACATCGACCACCTCAAAGTCACCTTCGCCACGGACGGCGGCGATGTCTACGCCGTCAAGGACGTCAGCCTGAAAGTGAAGGCCGGCGAAGTGCTGGCCATCGTGGGTGAATCAGGCTCCGGCAAGACGGTGACCGCCAAAACCATTCTTGGGCTGCTCCCCGAAACTGCCACAAGCGGCGGCGCCGTGCTGATCAACGGAAACAACGTCATCAGCGTCAGTGCAGCGAAACTGCGGCAGATCCGGGGCCGCGATGTGGCCATGGTGTTCCAGGAGCCGTCAACAGCCCTGAACCCCGTGTTTACGGTGGGCTGGCAGATTGCCGAGGGCATCCGTGCCCATGCCGGCGGCGACGGAGGAAAGCGAGTCTCCGGCAAGGAGGCGAAAGCCCGTGCCATCGAGGCGCTGCGCAAAGTGGGGATCCCCGATCCTGAACACAGGGTCAACTACTACCCGCACCAGTTCTCCGGCGGCCAGAAGCAGCGCGTTGTTATCGCCGCCGCGCTCGCACTGAACCCCGGGCTGATT
>DATCVX010000220.1:0-2648 GCA_036566705.1 Arthrobacter sp.
CCAGAAGGCGTCGGCCGCGAACGTCACCAAGAGCCAGCGCCTGATCCAGCACGCCTCCGGCATCCCTTCCGCCATCCAGGACGCCTGGACCGAGGCCATCTCGTCCCCGCAGGGACCGGTCTGGCTCGAAATCCCGCAGAACGTCCTGCTCGATCCCATCATGGTGCCCCCGGTGGAGGACGCGCTCGCCGAGGCTGCGGACAACCCGCCCCGCGTGGAGCTGGTCCGGGAAGCCGTGAAGTGGCTGTCGACGGCGGAACGTCCCGCCATCATCGCCGGCGGCGGTACCCGGCGGGGCCGGGCCGAGAAGTCCCTGCTTTCCATTGCCGAGAAGCTGCGGGCGCCCGTGATCTGCACCCCCGGCGGCAATGGTGCCTTCCCCTGGAACCATGAGCTGTCGCTGCAGTCATGGATCGAAGACCGCCACATGACCGACGTCCTGGAGGACGCGGACGTCCTGATCGTCATCGGCTCCTCCCTCGGCGAAGTCACGTCCAACTACTTCACCTTCGAACCCCGCGGCCGGATCATCCAGATCGACGCCGAACCGCGCGTGCTCGAATCCAACCGTCCCGGCCTGGGCATCCGCGCCGACGCCGGCCAGGCCCTCGCCGCACTCGACGAAGCCCTGGTGATTGGGCCCGTCGAACCCAGCTGGCACGGTGTCACCCCCGAAACCGTGGTGAAGGAAGCCCTGGCCAAGGTCAGGGCCCGGCTCGAATCCCAGGACCTGGCCAAGGAACTGAAGTTCATGGCCGACATCCGCGAAGCCGTCCCGGCCGACATGCAGACCTTCTGGGACATGACCATCTCCGCCTACTGGGGCTGGAGCTGCTGGGACGCCCGGCAGGGCCAGTTCCACTCCGCCCAGGGCGCAGGCGGCCTCGGCTACGGCTTCCCCGCTGCGATCGGCGGCGCCGTCGGCCTGGAAACCGTCGGAAAACCCGGCCGTGTCCTCGCCGTGTCCGGTGACGGTTCGTCCATGTACTCCATCTCCGAGCTCGCCACCGCCAGGCAGCACAACATCCCTGTCACCTGGCTGATCGTGGACGACGGCGGCTACGGCATCCTGCGCGAATACATGGTGGGCGCCTTCGGCAAGGCCACCGCCACGGAGCTCGCACGCCCCGACTTCGTCAAACTCGCCGAAGCGTTCGGTGTGCCGGCCACCCGGGTGGCCCCCGAGGACGTCGGGGACGCGCTCAGGGCGGGCTTCGCCGCCGACGGCCCCAACGTCGTCGTCGTCGAAACCCTGCTCAAGATGTTCGGCCCCACCCACCTGCCCGCCTGACCTCCCGCCCCACACCAGCGCGAACTGGCAGCTAATACCCTCTCGAATCGATTTTGAGGGCATTAGCTGCCAGTTCGCGCTTTGTGGTTTAAGGACAGTGCTGCAGGATTAGTTTCCCAAAGCAACCTTTTAGGTATATAGTTGCCTAAGGCAAACAATCAAGGAGCGTCCAGAGCCATGTCAGTTGCGCCGGATACAGCGGCAGACCTCGTCTACCAGATCTTCGACCTCCAGCGCGCGGTGCGATGCGTCGCGGCAGCCAGCCTGCGCGGACAGGAAACAGGGGTTGCGCTGCAGGGCGTGCTCCGGTTCGTGGGGGAGGGGGAAACCCGCGCCACGCGGCTCGCCGAACGGCTCGGCGTCAGCGCCCCGGTCCTCAGCCGCCACATCGCGGAACTGGAGGAGCAGGGTTACGTCACCCGCCGGCAGGATCCCGACGACGGCCGCGCCCAGTTGGTTGCGCTGACCGCCGAAGGCGCGGAGAAACTCCGCCACATCGAGGAACAGCGCACGGCGGCGCTGCAGGACTACCTCCGTGAATGGAGCCAGGAGGATGCCGAGGACACGGCGAAGACCCTGAAAAAACTCACCGAATCCCTCAAACACTCAGCCCGGGCAAAGGCGGCCGGACCCACCACAACAAACCATTAGGAGCAGATCTATGGCCAGCCACGCCGCCGCCCCCGCATCACTATCCAGCCAGCCGGAACAGCCGCCCAGCCCGCCGGTCCTGCCACGCTCCGGATCAGCCCCGGAACCGCAGCCCGCGATGTCGCACCGACAGATCATGGAAGCGCTGACCGGACTCCTGGCCGCCTTCTTCACCGCCATCCTGAGCAGCACGATCGTGGCGAACGCGCTTCCCACCATCATGTCCGAGCTCAAGGGCACGCAGACGGACTTCGCCTGGGTCATCACGGCGGCCCTCCTGGCCAACGCCGCCACCACCCCCATCTGGGGCAAGCTCGCTGACCTGTTTGACAAAAAACTGCTGGTCCAGCTCAGCATCGTGGTGTTTGTGGCCGGCTCCGTCATGGCCGGCCTGTCCGAGACCATCCCGCTGCTGCTGGCCGCCCGCGTAATCCAGGGCGTGGCGATGGGCGGGCTGACCGCGCTGGCGCAGGCCATCATCGGCTCCATGATTCCGCCTCGGGACCGCGGCAAGTACTCCGGCTACATGGGCGGCGTCATGGCCGTCGGCACCGCCGGCGGACCGCTGCTGGGCGGCTTCATCGTGGACAGCCCGCTCGGCTGGCGCTGGACGTTCTTCGTCTGCGTGCCGCTGGCCGTCGTCGCCCTGATCCTGCTCCAGATCACGCTCAAGATCCCCCATGTCAAGCGCCCGGCCAAGATCGAC
>DATCVX010000221.1:0-2897 GCA_036566705.1 Arthrobacter sp.
CGGTGGCCGTTGCCGTCCTGCTGCACAGCCTGCTGGACAACGTTTGGCTCGCCGGGCTGGCAGCCACCGGGATCATGGCCCTGCTCGGATTCGTCATAGTCGGTGTGTCGCCCCGGCAACTCGGCCGGCTCCACTCGGCAGCGGTGGTGAGGTTCACGGCGCCCCTCATCCGCTTCCTTACCTGGGTCCTGGGCCCCATCCCTGCGTGGCTGGTGGCACTGGGCAGTGCCGCCGCGCCTGGCGCGCCGGGCGGGGACGAGGCGTTCTTCAGCGAACAGGAATTCCGCGAACTTGTGGACCGGGCCAGCGAATCGGACATGATCGAGGATACCGAGGCTGAGATGATCCAGTCCGTGTTCGACTTCGGCGACACTTTGGTGCGCGCCGTGATGGTGCCCCGGACAGACATCCTCAGCATCGACGCCGGATCCAGCCTCAGGCGTGCCATGTCCCTGTTCCTGCGGTCGGGCTATTCCCGGATTCCGGTGATTCAGGACAACACGGACCAAATCCTGGGGATCGTCTACTTGAAGGACGTTGCCGCAACGCTCCACGAACTGGCACCTGACGAGGAGCCGCCGCCCGTCGAATCACTGGCCCGTGAAGTGCGGTACGTTCCGGAATCCAAACCGGTCAGCGACCTGCTCCGGGAACTCCAGAAGGAATCAACGCATGTAGCCATCGTCATTGATGAATACGGCGGCACGGCCGGCCTGGTCACACTGGAGGATCTCATCGAGGAGATCGTGGGCGAGATCGTGGACGAATACGACACGGAGAGCGCCGAGGCCGTAGCGCTGGACGACGGCTCCTACCGGGTCAGTTCCCGTATGAGCATTGATGACCTTGGCGAACTTTTTGACATCGACCTCGACGACGACGAAGTGGACACCGTGGGAGGGCTGCTGGCAAAGGCCCTTGGCCGGGTGCCGATTGTCGGGAGCACCGTGGAGGTTGGCGGCATTGCGCTGCGCGCCGAACGCCTTGAGGGCCGCCGCAACCGTGTCAGCCACATCGTTGCGGCAGCCGTACCAAAAGTAGACACTGACCTTGAAGACCTCCTCGACGAGGCGGAAACAACCCAGCAGGGAGTTCCACGTGAGCAAGAAAAATAAGGCCCCGATCGACGACTTCGGCGGCTTCCGCGCCGGCTTTTCCGTCCTGGTGGGTCGCCCGAACGCCGGCAAGTCAACCCTGACCAATGCGCTGGTGGGCAAGAAGGTGGCCATTACCTCGGCCAAGCCCCAGACCACCCGGCACACCATCCGTGGCATCGTCCACCGCGACGACGCCCAGCTCATCCTGGTGGATACGCCGGGCCTGCACCGCCCGCGCACGCTGCTCGGCAAGCGCCTCAACGACCTGGTGGCAGACACCCTGGCCGAAGTGGACGCCATCGGGTTCTGCCTGCCGGCAAACGAAAAGATCGGCCCCGGCGACAAATACATTGCCGCCCAGCTGGCAGCAGTGGGCAACAAGCCCGTCATTGCCATTGTCACCAAGGCGGACCTCGTGGACCGCCAGGCGCTGACCGAACAGCTCCTGGCCGTCGCCGCCCTCGGCCGTGAAGTATTCGGCGAAGACGGCTGGAAGGACATCGTGCCGGTCTCGGCCGCCGATGGCTTCCAGGTAAGCACTGTTGCGGATGTGCTCATCAGCCACATGCCGCCGTCGCCCCCGCTGTATCCCGGCGGCGAGCTCACCGACGAGCCGGAGGCCGTGATGGTGGCCGAGCTCATCCGGGAGGCCGCCCTGGAAGGCGTCCGGGATGAACTGCCCCACTCACTGGCAGTGGTCGTTGACGAAATCGTCCCCCGCGAAGGCCGCGCAGAGGACAACCAGCTCCTCGACGTTCGGGTGAACCTCTACGTGGAGCGTCCCTCGCAGAAGGCCATCATCATCGGCAAGGGCGGGAGCAGGCTGCGCGAAGTGGGCACCAACGCCCGCAAGGGAATCGAAGCCCTCCTCGGAACACGCATCTACCTGGACCTCCATGTGAAGGTGGCCAAGGACTGGCAACGGGACCCCAAACAGCTGGTCAAGCTAGGCTTCTGAGAACTCCCCAGCGGGTGCCCCGGGCCGGGGCACCCGGCTTTTTCCCAGCCTGGACGACTAAAATGGGCCGGATTCAGATTTTAGAGGAAGGTACAACCTGTGGTGCGAGGCCGCGACGAGCGCGAGTACGGAGCTGACCTGTCAGCCGGATCAGGGCCAGTTTCGCGCCACGCGAAAGATGCAGGGGTGGGCGCAGCCCGCCACCTGGGCTCGCAGCGCCGGATGCCGGTGTGGCTGAAGGTGGCCACGGCAGTCGTCACCGTTGTGGTGGTGGGCGGCCTCGCCTTCGCCGGGTACTGGTACTTCCGGCTTCAGTCCAACATCTCCAAGGCACCGCTGACCGCAGGTGAGGGTAACGCTAACCCTGTGAGCGACTCCAACGACCGGATGCAGATCCTCATCCTCGGCTCGGACACCAGGGACGGCAAGAACTCCGAGTACGGCGCGGCTGATCTCTCGAGCGGCTACGGGCAGTCGGACGTGATGATGCTGATGGACATTTCAGCCGACAACAAACGCGTCAATGTGATCAGCTTCCCCCGTGACCTGCTGGTGGACATTCCCCAGTGCAGGGACCAGAAAACAAACCAGGTCTTTCCCGCCCGCAGCGGAGTCATGATCAACGAAGCGATGGCCCAGGCCGGCATCGGTTGTGCGGTGGACACCGTCAACAAACTCACCGGACTCGAAGTGGACCACTTCATGATGGCAGATTTCAACGCCGTCAAAGAGCTTTCCAACACCGTAGGCGGTGTTGACGTGTGCATCAGCGACGCCGTTTACGATCCTGATTCACGCCTCCGCCTCCCGAAGGGAACGTCCGCCGTGCAAGGCGAAATGGC
>DATCVX010000222.1:0-13897 GCA_036566705.1 Arthrobacter sp.
CGCTGCAGTCCCAAGTGCTGACCGCCATGGCCGCCGAGCTCGCCGAGCCGGGCACCACCACAGAGGCCAAGGTCTCCGGTCCGGATGAGACATCGCCGAGCCGCTTCCTGGAAGACTGGAACGGCTGGACTCCGGAAGCCAAAGAGGCCGTCAGCCAGCTGAACGTCCACACGTACTCCACCGGCGACCGCCTTGCGGTTCGTGACATCGCCAAGGCAACAGACAAGCCGTTGTCCATGAGCGAGGTGGAAGGCAACTGGGGCGGTGACTCCTGGAACCCGGACAGCATCGAAAACGGTCTGGGCATGGCCACCCGCATCACCGATGACCTCCGCGAGCTCGACCCTGAGTCCTGGGTTCTGTGGCAGCCGGTTGAAGACCTTTACAACATGGAACTGGGCGAGAAGAAGAACTGGGGATCAGTCTTCATCGACTTCGACTGCAATGCCGACGGCGACTCCGCCCGCCGCATCGCTGACGGCGCCGCCGACCCCTCGTGCCGCACCGAGGTGAATTCGAAGTACAACACCATCCGCAACTTCACCCACTACATCGAACCGGGCGACCGGATCATCCCTACCAGCGACGGCAAGACCACGTCTGCGCTGAAGAACGATGGCTCCGGGCTCGCCATGGTGCACACCAACGATTCCGACCAGGCCAAGACCGTCAAGCTGGACCTGTCCAGGTTCGCCACGATCGGTGCCGGTGCCACCGTCACCCCGGTGGTCACCACTGAGTCTCCCGCGGCAGACCCCACCGCCAACGCGCTGGTGAGCGGCACCGCCGTCGCCATCGACGCCGGAACGCGTTCTGCAACCCTCACGGTTCCCGCCAAGTCCGTCACGACCTTCGTGGTCAACGGTGCATCCGGCGTCGCCGCCGAAGCGCCGGCCGTACAGGACGGACAGTCCTACAGCTTCGTCGGAGTCCAGAGCGGCCGTGCCGTGACAGCCTCCAACGGCTCACCCGCAACGGTTCTTGGCGATTCCGTCGCCTCACCCACTCAGGTGTGGACCGCCACCCGCATCGCTGACGAAGACGGCACCACCCGTGACCGTTTTGTCCTGAGGCTCGCTGACGGCCGCGCTTTGGCCGCCGATGCCAATGGAACCGTCCTGCGCACCGTCACCGACCAGGAAGCTCTTGCGGACGCCTCGGCCCAGTGGCTCTTCAACACCACGGACGGAACATCGTTCAGCCTCCTCAACGCCGCGCGCGAACAGGTACTGGATGTATCAAACCAATCCACGGCTTCCGGCTCCTGGATCGGTCTGTGGACCTCGAACGGCGGTGCCAACCAGGCGTTCACCTTGCGCACTGCGAATGAAGGCACGGGCTACACGAGCTTCCGGCCCGGCCAGGAATGGCGGGACAACAATGGCGTTCTGATCCAGGCCCACGGCGGCCAGGTTGTCACGTCCAAGGACTCGGAAGGCCGGACGATCTACTACCTGTACGGCGAAGACCGCACCAACGGCTATCACTCGTCGCCAGGCGTGCACGGCTACAGTTCCTACGATCTCTACAACTGGAAGGATGAAGGCGTAGCCCTTAGGGCCATGTCCTCCCCGGACCAGTTCACCACCGATCTTTACTTCCAGAACCTGTACTCGGGCTACACCACCGAGCAGAAGAATGCCGTCTACCGTGACCTCGGAACCGTTCCCGTGAACGGTGAAACCCCGCCCATCCTGGAACGGCCCAAGGTCATCTACAACGCGGAAACCAACAAATGGGTCATGTGGGTCCACGCCGATGGTCCCTCGGAATGGTCCACCGCGCAGTACGCCAAGGCCAATGCCGGCGTCGCAGTGTCCGATTCACCGTTCGGTCCGTTCCGGTACATCGACAGCTACCGCCTGCACAAGGCAGCTGCCGGCGATCCCACCAACCTCGCCCCGAACAACCCCGGCATGGCCAGGGACATGAACCTCTTCGTTGACGACGACGGCACCGGCTACATCATCTACTCCAGCGAAGAGAACAAGACCATGTTCATCTCGAAACTCAACGCTGACTACACCTACCTGTCCGCCTCGCCGGATACGGCCGTGGAGGGCGTCGACTTCCGGCGCGCCTTCGTCAACGTATCCCGCGAATCACCGGCCATCTTCAAGTACCAGGGCCGCTACTTCATCATCACCTCGGGAACAACCGGCTGGTCGCCGAATCCGTCAGAGTACGGCACAGCAACCAGCATCCTGGGCCAGTGGACCCAGATGCCGAACCCGTTCAGCAGCGACGTCGCCTGGAACTCCAACAACTCGCAGCCATCTTCGGTCATCCCGGTCGATGCAGCCAATGGCAAGTTCATCTACATGGGTGATCGCTGGAACGGCGGATCGGACCAAGCGCTGGCAACCGCGCCCATGGTCTGGCTGCCCATCCAGATGGGCGAGAGCGGCAAAACACTGAGCGTCCTGTCACCGGCTGAATGGCGCCTCGAGGACCTCGATGCCAACTCTGCGTGGAACGTCACCGGAGTTCCAAGCAGCCTTGCTGTCGGTGCGGCCTTCAACGTCAACACCGTGACGGTCACGCAGAACGGCCAGAGCTCGTCCCAGCCCGTGACCTGGCAGGTTACCGGCAGCACCAGCACCGTGGGCATCATCACCGCCACCGGCACGCTCCCAGGTTTCGGCAACCGGACCTTCACCCGGACCATCCCGGTGGTCCCCGAAGGCGTTCGCTACGCAGTAAACGCCGGCGGGCAGCAAACGGCAGACTGGACAGCGCTGATGAATGCCGCGGAGCCGCAGGAGGGTTCCGTCCTCAACAGCGTCGCCGACCAGCCGTACCGGGCAGACCCGGTCACTGGAAAAACGTGGGGCTACGAGAGCGAAGGCAGCGCCGTGACAGGCACCGCTGACGGCAACATCTTCACCACGCTTCGGTATGCGGCCGGCGGGCGGGACCTGACGTACCGCTTCGGCGACCTCGCCCCCGGAACGTACACGGTCTACGCCGGCTACTACGACCCGTGGGCGCAGTGGGACGACCGCGGCGCCAAGTTAACCGTCAATGGTGCGGTTGTCGAAGCCGACCACGACTACAGCGGCGATTACCAGTCCGCTGCCTACCAGAACGTCACCGTGGGCAATGACGGGAAGCTGACCTTCGCGCTCAGCCCCACCAGGGGACCGGACGTGCAGCTCAGCTGGCTGATCATCGCCAACCCGGTTCCGGCGCCGACCACGACGCCGGCGCCGGCCCTGAACGTGACCGCGGTAGCCAGCACCAAATGCGTTTCCGGCAAGGCTGTGGTGAACGTCCAGGCGACGAACAATGAAGCGACTTCGGTCCAGGTGAAGTTCACCTCGGCCTTCGGGACCAAGTCCTTCGCCGCCGTCAAACCAGGCAAGAACGCTGTTCATGCCTTCTCCACCCGTGCCGTGTCCATCCAGGCCGGCGTCGTCTCCGTCGAGGCGACGGGCACCGTGAATGGCCAGTCCGTCACTGTGACCAAGGAAGCCGCATACAGCACAGCAACCTGCAACTGACGCAGGGCAGGATGGCCCGCCACCTGGCGGGCCATCCTGCATTGCGATTTTCCTGCTCCACCGATCTGCGGCCGACGGCCGGGAACTTTGCAAAGGATTTTCACATGAAGAAACTCGTATTCGCCACACGGTGCTCCGCCGTCGCTGCAGGCACTGCACTGCTGCTGGGTGTCGCCGGAATGGCGGTGGCTGAGGAGAAGCAGGGGGAGCAGGACGTGGATGTCAGTGTCGGCATTACGGAACTGGTCGACGCCGGCGTGCTGGCTATGAGCGTTGCGGGCACCACTGCAACGCTCACCGAGGACGGGTCAACGTCCAGTGTGCGGCAGTTCAAGGGCTCCCTGCCGACCGTGACGGTCACCGACACCCGGGCGCCGGAGGGGATTCCCGCCGGGGCCGGCTGGTACGTACTGGGAACGGCGACTGATTTCGCGGGTGGCTCGGGCCAGCCCGCGATCAGCGCCTCACACTTGGGGTGGCAGCCGCAGCTCATCGACGGCGGGGAGTCGGGGCTGGTCGCGGAGGGCGACCAGGTGGGCACGGTGATGGACTCCGGACTTAATGCGGTGGGCCTCGTTGACCAGGAGCTTCTCGCGTTGGCCCTCGATTCGGGTGCTATTGCGTCGGAGGGGCAGTGGACTGCAACCGCCGATCTCTTCCTGCGCACGTCGGCAACGGTCGCCCCGGGGGACTACACCGCGAAACTGACCCTTTCCCTCTTCGAGTAGCCCGCGGAACAGGTATTACTCCCTATGGAACCTGACACGGAGGCACAGTCCCGTGCTGGCCATTTTCGCCGTATTGCCGTCACCACCCTGGTGCTCGTTGCGGCTATGGCTGCCGGCATCGCGTGGGCGCCGGCAGCCTCCGCGGCCAGTGAAAGTGCAGGCGGCAGTCCCATCACCTGGGCCGTGGGTCCTTCCGGCAAAGCAGGCCCGGACGGCCGATCGTGGGTTGAACTTGAAATCGATCCCGGCGCGACGGCAGTTGACCACTTCGCCGTCAGAAATCTCGGAGACCGTGACGTCACGTTCGCGCTCACGGCTGCCGACGGGTATTTGACGCCGACCGGGCGCTTCAACATGCTCCCGTCGGACAAGGAATCCGTGGACGCGGGCACCTGGATCTCCATGGAGAAGACGGTCAGTGTGGCGGCGGGCGGTACGGCGGTGGTGCCGTTTAGTGTCACCGCGCCCGACAATGCCACGCCCGGTGACCACGCTGCCGGCATCGCGGCCTCAATATATTCCGAAGGGGCGGCGGACGGAGCGCGGCTCGGCGTCGAGAGCCGGATCGGGTTCCGCGTGATGACACGGGTGGCGGGGGACGTCCGGCCCGGGCTCGCGGTGCAGGCGGCGGGCAGGCATGAAATGTCATGGAATCCGTTCCAGCCCGGAGCCGCCGTCGTATCCGTTGACCTTGAGAACACTGGAAACGTCAGATTGTCCGTGGACGCTTCCACCGTGATTAACGGTTCCCGTGCTCCGGAAGCCGGCACTGACGAAGCACGGCCGCTCGAACTCCTGCCCGGCGACCGGCGGGCGCTCCACCTGCAGACTCATGATGTCTGGCCGCTCGGCATCCTCACGGTGCCGCTGACCGTGGCGCAAGGCGTCGTCGCCCCGGACGGCACCATCACAGGGCTGGACCCGGCGCGGCAGGACGTCATGGTCTGGGCGATCCCCTGGCCCCAGCTGGTTGTCTTTCTTGCCCTGTTCCTTTTGATTTTCGGATTCCTCTTTGGGCGTCGACGCCGCCAAAATCAGCTCACCCTCCTCGTCGCGGAAGCACGGGAAGCCGGCCGCCGAGAGGCCCGCCATTCATAAAGGCACTTAGTGCAGCCTATTGCCAACGACCCTATGTTTACGTAAACTTCTTGCAGGTCGATGTTTACGTGAACATTAAAAAGTTCCGGACGCAAAAGACTTAAAAGAAGCGGCCCACTTTCCGCCTCTTCGAGGCGCAAACTAAAGCTACTGAGTTCCCAGAAAAACACGATGCGGGTGCGCGATGAGGCGCACAGAACCACCATCCACAAAGGAGTAGTCATGGCAACACATCTTGGCCCGTTCCAGGCGGCCGAAGGGGCCGGTCCAGGCCGGCGAACCTTCCTTAAGACGCTCGGAATCGGCGCCGTCGGCGTGGCAGGCTTCCCACTGTTGACGGCCTGCACCGGGGGGTCCGGTCCGGCACCAGGTGCCACGTCGAAGAGCCTGACGTTTGGTTCCGGCTCCTCCGATGAAGTGCCCCGGAACGCCTACAAGGCCGTAACGGACGCCTTCACCAAGAAGTCCGGCATCGACGTCGTGACCAATGTGGTGCCCCACAACGACTTCCAGAACAAGATCAACTCCTACCTGCAGGGCAGCCCGGATGAGTCCTTCACCTGGTTTGCCGGCTACCGCATGCAGTACTACGCCGAGAAGGGCCTGCTGGCTCCCGTCGACGACGTCTGGGAGAAGATCGGCGGCAACTTCTCCGAGGCCATGAAGAAAGCTTCCACCGGTCCCGACGGCAAGATGTACCTGGTCCCCAACTACAACTACCCCTGGGGCTTCTTCTACCGGAAGAGCCTCTGGGCTGAAAAGGGCTATGCAGTCCCGGCCACGTTCGACGAGCTGACAACCCTGGCGGCCAAGATGAAGGCTGACGGCATCATTCCGATTGGCTTCGCCGACAAGGACGGCTGGCCGGCCATGGGCACCTTCGACTACATCAACATGCGCCTCAACGGGTACCAGTTCCACATCGACCTGACCGCCCACAAGGAGAGCTGGGACCAGAAGAAGGTCAGCGACGTCTTCGACACTTGGAAGGCGCTCCTGCCATTCCAGGACCCGGCCGCCCTGGGACAGACGTGGCAGGACGCAGCCAAGGCCCTTGAGGCAAAGAAGACCGGCATGTACCTCCTGGGTTCGTTCGTCACACAGCAGTTCACGGATCCTGCAGTGCTTGCCGACATCGATTTCTTCCCCTTCCCGGAAATTGCGATGGAGGGGACCGACGCCGTGGAAGCTCCCATCGACGGACTGCTGCTGTCAAAGAAGGGTGGCCAGAACCAGGCGGCACACGACTTCCTGGCCTTTATGGGCTCCGCGGAAGGCCAGAACGCCTATGCGGCCGTGGACACATCAAACATCGCCACGGTCAAGGGCGCTGACACGTCCAAGTACTCCCCGCTTAACAAGAAGTGCGCTGACACCATTGCCAACGCCAAGTACATCAGCCAGTTCCTGGACCGCGATGCCCTGCCGGCCATGGCAAACAACGTGATGATCCCCGCACTGCAGTCCTTCATCAAGGACGGAAGCGTCGACGTGAAGAACCTGGAAGCCCAGGCAAAATCGCTCTACGCGGCCCAATAGCGTTGACCAAAGGAATTTCCATGAGCGCCACAGCCGAAAAACCGGCCTCCCCCAGCAGTGATCCACCCGGGGGAGCCCGGGAACGGCAGCACGGCCCCCGGGCGGCCGTCACCCCAACGGCACCGAAGAAGCGGGGACGGGTCCGCCGGCTCAGCCGCCGCGACAAGATCGTCCTCGCCGTCATGGTGGGGCTTCCCACCCTGATCCAGCTGATGTTCGTCTGGCTTCCCACGCTGTTCTCGATCGGGCTGAGCTTTACCCGGTGGAACGGGCTCGACGTTGCCGATATCAGGCAGGCGGGACTGGACAACTATGAGTTCATCAGCCAGAACTATCCGCCCTTCTGGCCGGCAATCCAGCACAATGTTCTCTGGCTCGCCTTCCTGGCGCTGATCGCAACACCACTGGGACTGCTGCTGGCGGTCCTCCTGGACCAGAAGATCCGCGGAAGCAAGATCTACCAGAGCATCTTCTTCACGCCCGTGATGCTCTCCCTGGCGCTGATCGGCATCATTTGGCAGCTGTTCTACAACCGCGACAGCGGACTGCTGAACTACCTGCTCGGCACGGCCGGAACGCCCCAGGCAGTGGACTGGTTCGGAGACTCGAACGTCAATATCTGGGCCGCCATGATTGCAGCAACGTGGCGGCATGCGGGCTACGTCATGATCCTGTATTTAGCAGGCCTCAAGGGCGTGGATCCGTCCCTCAAGGAAGCCGCATCGATTGACGGTGCCAACGCCGTCCAGACCTTCTTCCGGGTGGTCTTCCCGGCCATGCGCCCGGTGAACATTGTCATAGTGGTCATCACCATCATCGAATCGCTGCGGGCCTTTGACATCGTCTACGTGATCAACCGTGGCACCAACGGGCTTGAACTGCTCAGCGCGCTGGTGATCCAGAACCTGATCGGCGAGGGCCAGGTGATCGGCGTTGGTTCCGCCCTCGCCGTCGTGCTCCTGGTGATCTCTTTGGTACCGATTGTCTTTTACCTCATCCGCACCTTCGGCAAGGAGAAAGAGGCATGAGCACCATCGCCCGCACCCTTCCGGTCCAGACCGGCAAACCCGGCACGTCCGGCAAACGCCACTACGGCACGCACATCTTCCTGATCGCGGTGGCAGCCCTGTGGCTGATTCCGCTCGTCTGGTCCATGTACACGGCGCTCCGGCCCAAAGCCGACACGGACAAGTACGGCTATTTCAGTCTCGGAGGCAGCTTCGGTTTCGATAACTTCGTCCAGGCGTGGACGCAGGGTGGATTTTCCAAGTACTTCCTGAACGCCGTCCTGATCACGGTCCCGGCTGTCGTGTTCACGCTACTTTTCGCCTCCATGATGGCATTCGCGGTGTCCCGCGTCAGCTGGAAATTCAATGTCACCCTGCTGATCATGTTCACCGCCGGCAACCTCCTGCCCCCGCAGGTACTCGCCGCTCCGCTGTTCGAAATGTTCAAGCATGTCTCGCTGCCGTACTGGTTCAGCGATTCCGGAAACCTGCTCAATACCTACATTGCGGTCATCATCGCGGACACGGCCTTCCAGATCGGCTTCTGCACGTTTGTGTTGTCGAACTATATGAAGGCACTCCCGTCCGACCTGACCGAAGCTGCACTGGTGGACGGGGCCGGCATCTGGAGGCAGTACTGGAGCATCATCCTGCCCCTGTGCCGCCCCGCCCTCGCTGCCTTGGGGACGTTGGAAGTCATCTTCATCTATAACGACTTTTTCTGGCCCCTGCTGTTTATCCAAAGCGGCGACAGGCTGCCGATTACCACTGCCATCAACAACCTGCAGGGGCAGTTCCTCAGCGACTACAACCTGATCGCGGCCGGCGCCATGATCACGCTCGTCCCCACCCTGATCATCTACCTGGTCCTGCAGCGGCAGTTCGTTGCCGGACTCACGCTGGGTTCCAGCAAGGGGTAGCCACGGACACCGCCTCGCCGGCCTTACTTGGCCGGCGCGGCGGTGCTTTTGCGCACGACGAGCTGGGTGGGAACTTTGGTGGCGTCGTTCACAGGGCTGTTCCCGGCCATCTGCTGTAGCAGGTTTTCGATGCTCAGGCGTCCTACCGCATCGAAGTCCTGACGGACGGTGGTCAGCGGTGGCCAGAAGGAGGTGGACTCCTCGAGGTCGTCGAAGCCCACAATGCTGACCTCGCCCGGAATGGCGCGGCCGAGCTCATGAAGGGCACGCATCGCGCCAAGCGCCATTTGGTCGTTGGCGGCAAAAATGGCGGTCACGTCGGGGTTGCGGCCAAGCTCCAGGCCGATTTGGTACCCCGATTCGGTCGACCAGTCGCCGTGCAGAACCGGGGGTGCGTCGATGCCCGCGTCTTCCAGGGTCCGTTTCCAGGATTCTTCCCGGTGCTGGGCGGAGAACGACGACGGGGGGCCGCCGATGTGCCACACCTGCTGATGGCCCAGGTCAAGAAGGTGCTTGGTGGCGAATCGGGCCCCTTCCGCCTGGTCCGTGTCCACCATCGGATAGCCGGAGCCGGGGTTGGAGTCGATCACGACGGCGGGGAGGTCCTCCGGCAGCGTGATGTCCGCGTGGTCCAGCAAGTGGGCCTCAAAGATGATGACGACGCCGTCCACCTCCTGCTCCCGCAGGCGGTGGTATGCCCCGGACACGGTGCCGGTGGTGGGGTCGTGCAGGGGGATGAGCGTGACGGAGTAGCCGGCCTGCGAGGCGGCGGTGGCAATCGCGTCCAGGGTGCGCATGTTGCCAAAGCTTGAAAGCGTGAACATGATGACGCCGATGGATTTGAACTGCCCGCTTTTCAGGGCCCTCGCTGCCCTGTTGGGCCTGTAGCCGAGCTGTTTCATCGCGTCCAGGACGCGGTTTTTAGTTGTCTCCTCGACGTTCGTGAGGCCGTTCGAGACCCGCGAGACGGTTTGCGACGAGACGCCGGCGGCTTTGGCTACGTCCCCGATGGACGGACCCCGGGACGCGCGGCTGGTTCCCGACGCCGGTTTGCGTGCCCCGTTTGACGCGGTGGCCTGGGCTGTGCTGTTTCCACTGTCCTCTTGCATGTTCACCTAAACATGCTACTGTTCTTTCCAACATGTTTGCGTAAACATAGCGAGAAGAGACGAAATTATCATGACAACGACGTCGTCGGTGGCTTACGCCCCACCCGCGGTGAAATCCAGGAAACGTGCCGGCCGATGGATGGGATGGGCCTTTGTGGGTCCGTTCATGGTCGTCTTCGTGCTGGTATTCATCGCACCGGTCCTTTACGCCTTCTACCTGAGCCTTTTCCAGAACCAGATGGTGGGCGGCGACAAATTCGTTGGCGGAGCCAACTATCTCCAGGCGCTGGCCGACCCGCAGTTTTGGGACGCCGTGACCAGGGTGGCCGTCTTCCTTGCGGTCCAGGTTCCCATCATGCTGTTCCTCGCGCTGTTTGCTGCCCTGGCCCTGGACAGCGGCCGGCTCCGCGCGTCGTCGTTCTTCCGCATTTCGGTCTTTCTCCCGTACGCGGTGCCGGCCGTTGTGGCCACGCTGATGTGGGGATTCATCTACGGCCCGCGGTTCGGGCTCTTCGGCAGCCTTAACGACTTTTTCGGGCTGGACCTGCCGGAGCCCCTTTCCGCGAGCTGGGTGCTCGCGGCGATCGGGAACATCAACACCTGGGAATTCACCGGCTACAACATGCTGATCTTCTACTCGGCGCTCAAGGTCATTCCCGCAGAACTCTACGAGGCTGCCAACCTTGACGGAGCGGGCACGTTCCGGGTCATCCGGAGCATCAAGCTCCCGTCCATCCGCGGCGCCATCGGCATTGCGAGCATCTTCTCGGTCATCGGCAGCTTCCAGCTGTTCAACGAACCGAACATCCTCAAGGCCCTCGCCCCGAACTCCATCAGCTCCTACTTCACGCCCAACATGTACGCGTTCAACCTCTCGTTTGCGGGCCAGCAGTTCAACTATGCCGCGGCGATCTCCATCATCATGGGCGTCCTCACGGTGGTCGTTGCCTACATCGTCCAGATCTCCGGCTCACGAAAGGATGCCTAGCCCATGTCCGTACATCTGAGCCCCGCCCAGGCCGAAGCGGCCTCCACGTTACCGGCACCGGCACCCTCACCGGCGCCGAAGCCGCCAAAGTTTCCGGCCCCGAAGTTCAGCGCCCGCCGGCGCGGCGGCGTCACCCGGAAGCGCACGTCGATCCTCCTCACCGTCCTGATGGGTGTCATGGCGGTCTACGCCCTCCTTCCGCTGTTCTGGCTCCTGGTCAATTCCACAAAGACCCAGTCATCGCTCTTCAGCTCCTTCGGCCTGTGGTTCGCCGGCGACTTCGCCCTATGGGACAACATCACCGGGACCCTGACCTACAACGACGGCGAATTCCTTCGCTGGCTGGCCAACACCGTCCTCTACGTCGTGTTGGGCGCGGGCGGGGCAACGTTCCTCGCCACCCTGGCGGGCTATGGGCTGGCCAAGTTTGATTTCCCGGGCAAACGCGGCGTCTTTGCCGTCGTCCTCGGTGCGGTGGCGGTTCCCGGAACGGCCCTGGCGGTCCCCACATTCCTGATGTTCAGCCAGATGGGGCTCACCAACACCCCATGGTCTGTCATCATCCCGTCCCTGATCAGCCCGTTCGGGCTCTACCTGGTGTGGATCTACGCACTCGAGGCTGTGCCCACGGAAGTCCTGGAAGCGGCCCGCGTGGACGGGGCGGGGGAGTTCCGGACGTTCTTCACGATCTCGCTGAGGATGCTGGCTCCGGGTTTCATCACCGTCCTGCTGTTCACCGTGGTGGCCACGTGGAACAACTACTTCCTTCCCCTGATCATGCTGAGCCAGTCCACCTGGTACCCGCTCACGGTCGGGCTCAACAGCTGGAACGCCCAGGCGACCACGGCGGGCGGTGAGGCCATCTACAACCTGGTTATTACCGGATCCCTACTGACCATCGTGCCCATCGTGGGCGCCTTCCTCTTCCTCCAGCGCTTCTGGCAGTCAGGACTGTCCGCCGGAAGCGTGAAGTAACAGACCCGACGACGGCGACCTGCCGCCGTCGGGCGTTCTCCCACCGCAACATCCGTCCCCCGGGACAACGATTTGAAAGGCACCAATTCAATGACGAACAACCATCGCTTCCGCCGGGCGGCCAGCGCTGCCTTGGCAGCAAGCCTCCTTGTGGGCGGCCTCGCCGCCTGCAGCGGCTCCGGAACAATCGCCGGCGCCGAAGGCGCAAGCTCCGATGACATCGCCACGGCGCTGCAGACCGAAACGACGCTCACGGTTTGGGGTTGGGCCCCGCAGCTCGAGCCGATCGTGGAGGCCTTCGAGGCGAAGTACCCCAAGGTCCACGTCAACCTGGAGAACGTCGGAACAGGCAACACGCACTACACCAAGCTGCAGAATGCCGTTAAGGCCGGAACCGGCGCACCGGACGTGGCCCAGATCGAATACAACGCGCTGCCGCAGTTCGCTCTGACCGATGCCTTGGTCGACCTGAAGGACTTCGGCGCCGAGAAGCTCAAGGACAACTACACGGAGTCCACGTGGGGATCGGTGAGCCTCAACGGCGGCGTCTATGCCCTCCCGCAGGACTCCGGACCGATGGCCATGTTCTACCGGGCCGATGTGTTCGAAAAGCACGGCATCAGCGTCCCGGCCACCTGGGATGAGTACGTCGCGGCGGCGAAGACCCTCCACGCTGCGGACCCCAAGGCCTACATCACCAGCGACACCGGCGATGCGGGCTTCGCCACCAGCATGATCTGGCAGGCCGGCGGAAAGCCGTACACGCTGGACGGAAGCACCAACGTCAGCGTGGATCTCCAGGACGAAGGCGCCAAGAAGTGGACCGGCACCTGGAACCAGCTGCTCAAGGACGACCTCCTGGCACCCGTCACCAGCTGGAGCGATGAATGGTACAAAGGCCTCTCGGACGGCAGCATTGCCACGCTGATCATCGGTGCCTGGATGCCCGCAAGCCTGGAATCGGGTGCTGAGGCCGGCAGCGGGCAGTGGCGCGTGGCCCCGATGCCGACATACGAGCAGGGCAAGGCGGCCGCGGCGGAGAACGGCGGCGGCGGCGACGCAGTGCTGAAGCAGAGCAAGAACAAGGCGGCAGCCTACGGCTTCCTGCAGTTCGCCAACGGCCCCGAAGGCTCAAAGATCCATGCCGCCAACGGCGGATTCCCCTCCACGACGGCCGACCTGCAGAGCGAGTCATTCCTCAACGCCGAAAGCGCCTACTTCGGCGGCCAGAAGATCAACCAGGTCCTGGTCCAGGCGTCCAAGGACGTTGTCCCCGGATGGAGCTACCTTCCGTTCCAGGCCTACGCCAACAGCATCTTCAGTGACACCGTCGGCCAGGCCTACGGCTCCAAGGGCGATCTGAACGGCGGGCTCCAGGCCTGGCAGGACGCCACCGCGAAGTACGGCCAGCAGCAAGGCTTCGCCGTTTCCACCAAGTAGTACGTGGCGCGGGTCCGGGGCCGCACGCCACGGCCCTGGACTCCCGTTCCACCATTTCAGATTGGATTTCCCCCCATGCCAACCTTCACCATCGGCGAGCAGGACTTCATGCTTGACGGCCAGCCCCACCGTATTCTTTCCGGCGCCCTGCACTACTTCCGCGTCCATCCGGATCAGTGGGCGGACCGGATCCGGAAGGCCAGGCAGATGGGGCTGAATACGATCGAAACCTATATTCCCTGGAACGCGCACGCTCCATCCCCGGAAGCCTTCGACGCCACCGGCGGCCTCGACCTGGGACGGTTCCTCGACCTGGTCGCCGCGGAAGGAATGCACGCGATCGTGCGCCCGGGGCCCTACATCTGCGCGGAGTGGGACAACGGCGGACTGCCCGCCTGGCTGTTCGACCGCGGCGCTGCGGCGATCCGGGCCGACGATCCCGTCTACATGGCGGCCGTATCCCAGTACTTTGACCAGCTCGCACCGATCCTTGTTCCCCGCCAGGTGGACGTAGGAGGCCCGATCATCCTCATCCAGATCGAGAACGAGTACGGCGCGTACGGCGCTGACCGCTTCTACCTGGAGAAGCT
>DATCVX010000223.1:0-4709 GCA_036566705.1 Arthrobacter sp.
TCGTAGTTGCTGAAGTCCCAGTTCTCCGGCCACAGCCCCAATTGGCGGAAGATGTCGTTGCTGGGTTTGAAGGAGCTGGAGATCAGCCACAGCAGCGGGTACAGCATAACCAGGCCTACCAGGCACAGGATCAGGTGGCGGGAGAATCGGGTGCCGGGTGTGCCGGTCAGGGCGTCTTCCGGCTCTGCTTCCTTGTTCTTCTGCTTGTTCTTTGTGGGTAGTTCGAGGAGTGCCATTGGGGTTGCCTTAATTGTCGTAGAAGACCCAGAACTTGGATGCGATGAAGTTGATGGCGGTGAAAATCGCAATGATCATCAGCAGCAGCCATGCCATGGCGGAGGCGTACCCCATCTCGAATTCGGTGAAGCCCTTCTGGTACAGGTACAGGTTGTAGAACAGCGTGGAATCAGCCGGGCCACCGGTGCCGCCGCTCATCACGTAGCCCTGGGTGAAGGTCTGGAAGGACCCAATGAGCTGCATGATGAGGTTGAAGAAGATGATGGGGCTGATCAGCGGCAAGGTGATGTTGCGGAACTGCCGCCACTTGGAGGCACCGTCGATGGAGGCGGCCTCGTAGTACATGGCCGGGACCTGCCGCAGGCCGGCCAGGAAGATCACCATCGGCGAACCGAAGGTCCATACGTTCAGGACAATAAGCGTGCTCAGGGCAAACTCCGGATCGGTGACCCAGGCCGGTCCTTGGATGCCGAGCAATCCCAGGAAGCCGTTGACAATACCGTCGTTGCCGAAGATATAGCGCCACAGCATCACGATGGCCACGCTGCCGCCCAGCAGGGACGGCAGGTAGTACACGGAGCGGTAGATCGACAGGCCGCTGAGGCCCCGGTTCAGGACCATGGCCACCAGCAGGGCGATGGCCAGGGAGATGGGTACGGAGACGAAGGTGTAAATGAATGTGACCTTCAGCGACTGCAGGAGGCGCGGGTCCTCGAACATGGCCTGGAAGTTGGCCAGGCCAACGAAGTTGGGCTCCGTGAAGAGGTTGTAGTCCGTAAATGCCAGGTAGAGCGAAGCGAAGAACGGGATGATCGTGAACAGCATGCCGATGAACCACGGCAGCAGGAAGAGGTAGCCGGAGCGCTGGTTGGTGCGCCTCGACAGGCCGCGTTTGGGTTTACCGCGCCCCGGTGCGGCCAGGGTGGCGGCCGCGCCGGGGGCTTGCTTGGTCAGCACTGACATGGCGTCAGGCTCCTATCTGCTTAGCTGGGTATTTGAGCGTGAGGCGGCTACTTGTTGATGGCCGCATTGCTTTTCTCGATGAAGGTCTTGGCGGCATCCGCGGGTGTGACGCGGCCGAACTCAACCTCGGTAGCGAGCTGCTTGAGCGTGTCAGCCACCACGCTGGCTCCCTTGGGGTAGACGTAGGCGGGCGCCAGCTCGTCCTCCTGGATGTCGGCCACCATCTGCACGAATTTCGTGTCATCCGCGCCGAGCTTGGGCATGATGGCTTCTGTCACCTCGGGGTTGATCGGCACTCCGCGCTGGGTCAGCGTCTCGGCGGCGCCGTCGACGTCGTTGATCAGGAAGTTCAGCAGCTTGGCGGCTTCCTTCGGGTGCTTGGACTTGGCGGCAACGGACCAGAGCATGCTGGGATCGGCTGAGTAGCCGCGGCGCTTCTCCGTGGTTTCGCCGGGCATGCGGAGCAGGACCAGGTTCCCGCCGGATGCTTCGTTGTAGCCGCGGAAGTTGTTGATGGGGATGATCTGGGAAGCCACCGTTCCCTTGGCGAGGTAGGACTGCGCCGGTGAGCCGCCGATCTGCTCGAAGAAGCCCGCCGGCGGGTAGCCGCCGGCGTTCCGCAGGTCCACGCTGTACTGGAACCACTCGCGGATGGTGTCCTCGCTGACGCCGAGCTTGTTGTCCTTGGTGTAGAAGTCCTCGCCGCGCTGCCGGGCAAACAGGATGGGGCCGGTCTCCGTGGCCACGTCGTAGCCGGCTCCGTAAATCTTTCCGCCGGTCTTCTGCGTCACCTCGGTGGCGAACTTGGCGTAGTCCTCCCAGCTCCAGGTCTTGTCGTCCGGGATAGCCACGCCTGCCTGGTCCGTGATGGTCTTGTTGACCACCATGCCGATCAGGTTGACGCCGGTGGCCAGGCCGTACAGTTTGCCGTCGACTTCGCCGCGGCTTTGGATGGTCTGGGGGATTTTGTCGAGGTTGATCTCGGACAGCGACTTCAGGTCTGCCAGGGTGCCGCGCTGGGCGTATTCCAGCAGGGTCCGGTTGGCCATGTTCAGGACGTCCGGGGGATTGCCGCCGGCGAAGCGGGTGGCCAGCTTGTCGGCGTAGGGCCCGCTGTCCTGGTATTCGCTCTTGACCGTGATGCCCGGGTTCTTCGCTTCGAAGATCTTAATCGCGGCATCTGTCATCTTGGCGCGGTTGGAGTCACCCCAGTACACGAAGTTCAGCTCGACGTTGCCGCCGGAGGACGGGGAGGCGGCTCCTCCGCAGCCGCTCAGGGCCAAACCGGCCGCGGTCAGTGCAGCACCCAGGATGATCCTGCGCGGAATAGGGGTGCTCGTGGTCTTCTTCATCGAATGACGCCTCTCTAGCGGGGTATGTCTTGCGTGTTCCGGCTGCTGGAGACTACTCCAGTAGCGAGGAAACTTTCTGATTTGGATCCGGCGCTCAGGACGCCAGCCCGGGATGAATCTAGGTGAAACCTGCTAAAAAACTTTGAGTAAACGATTTCTAGCAAGAAAACGCTGTGACTGTCAACACAATTTTGAAAGTGCATGGAGCGATAAGCGCAGAAACTTTCTGTCCTACTTGCCGAAGATTTCTGACGTGGCTATGCTGATCCACACATCCCGGACACGCCACCCAACCAGGAGGTCTGCTTGGCCATCCACCCCCCGCCCGCCGCGGCGGCTTCCGGCTTTTTGATCCAGGGCCGGCCGCCCGCCACCCACTGCACCGGACGGCAGCAGCCCGCCACCAGCGCGCCCAGGCCCTACCTGCACCCGGTGCGGTCCCTCGCCGGCGCCACCGTTACGGAAGCCGGGCCCGCCGACCACCCTCACCACCTGGGCCTGTCCGTCGCCTTTTCCGATGTCAACGGAACCAATTTCTGGGGCGGCTCCACCTTCACTGCCGCCAGTGGCCCCATGCTCCTGGCGAACCACGGAACCCAGGAACTGCAGGTCTGGCAGTCAACCGCAGGAACGGAACCGGCCGGGGACGCCGGCGAGGACGCAGCCAGGTGCATAGGCGGAGAATCCGGCGGCGTCTCCTGGCGGTCGGACTCAGGCGGCGAACTCGCCGTCGAGCAGCGGCGCCTCGAGTACTTTGCCCACCCGGAGCCCGGCACGTGGAGCCTTTCACTGTCATCGGTGATCCATCCGGCGGCGGGCGTGGAGCAGCTGGTGGTGTCGTCGTCGGCCGTGAAGGGCCGGGCCGGCGCCGGATACGGCGGGATCTTCTGGCGGTTTCCCCAAGGCAGCAATGACCCGCTGGTCCTGTCCGACGCCGGCAGCGGCGCCAGTGCAGCGCATGGTTCGCCCTCGCCCTGGCTTTCGGTCACCATGCAAATCGACGGCGGTCCCGTCAGCGTAGTGCTGGCCCAGGACCCGGAAAACCCGCTTCCGTGGTTCGTCCGGGCGGAAGGCTACCTGGGGGCCGGACCCGCAGTCGCCTGGTCCGAACCGGCGCACGCAGGCCACAACACTCCGCTCAGGCTGGGCCTGCACGCCGTCATCCACGACGGTGCGGTGCAGACTCCCGCCCGCGCCCTCGAACTCCTCCAGCAGCACCCCCGACTCAGCCGCCCAGGCTCAACCGACAGGACATCATGACAACCCGGCCTCCCATCCCCGTCTACACCAACCCCATCCTCAACGGCGACTGGCCTGACCCCGATGCCGTCCAGGTGGGCGGCACCTACTACCTCATCGCGTCGAGCTTCAACAGGGTGCCGGGTCTGCCCGTGCTGAAGTCCCGGAACCTCGTGGACTGGGAACATGCCGGCCACGCCCTTCCCGAACTGCCCCAGGGCAGCCACTACTCCCTGGTGCGCCACGGCAGCGGAGTTTGGGCACCGGCCCTCCGGTACCACGCCGGCCGCTTCTGGATCTTCTATCCGGACCCGGACCACGGCATTTTCGTCCTGAGCGCCGAGCGGGCAGAGGGACCGTGGAGTGCTCCGCACCTGCTGTACGCCGGCCGCGGCATCATCGATCCCTGCCCGCTGTGGGATGACGACGGCGAGGCCTATCTGGTCCACGGCTGGGCGCACAGCAGGGTGGGCGTCAAGAACCGGCTGACCGTGCACCGGATGAGCCCCGACGCGAGCAGGCTCCTGGACCACGGAACCCACGTGATCAACGGCGCCGACCTCCCGGGCTACACCACGCTTGAAGGGCCGAAATTCTACAAGCGGGACGGCTGGTACTGGATCTTCGCCCCGGCCGGCGGTGTGGCTACGGGCTGGCAGTCGGTCTTCCGCTCACGGTCGCCGTTCGGCCCGTACGAGGGGCGGACAGTGCTGGAGCAGGGGAACTCTGACGTCAACGGCCCGCACCAGGGTGCCTGGGTCACCACGCCGACGGGCGAGGACTGGTTCCTGCACTTCCAGGACCGCGGCCCCTACGGCCGGGTGGTCCACCTCCAGCCCATGGGGTGGGGCGAGGACGGCTGGCCGTGGATGGGAACTCCCGCGGACGACGGCGGCCCTGGCACCCCGGTGGCCAGCC
>DATCVX010000224.1:0-3065 GCA_036566705.1 Arthrobacter sp.
GCCGGTGGAGGTCCTGCACGACCACGTGCAGCTCCCCGACGTTGAGCTGGTCATGGTGCTCGGCGGCGACGGGACCATCCTGCGCGCAGCCGAGCTGGTGCGGGAAGTGGACGTCCCCCTGCTCGGCGTCAACCTCGGCCATGTGGGCTTCCTCGCCGAGAGCGAGCGGGCAGACCTCGCCCAGACGGTGGAGTGGATTGCCCGCCGCGACTACACGGTGGAAGAGCGCATGACCATCGACGTGCAGGTGTGGGTCCGGGGCCAGAAAATCTGGCACACCTGGGCCCTGAACGAGGCAGCCATCGAAAAGGGCAACCGGGAACGGATGCTCGAGGTTGTCACCGAAGTCGACGAGCGTCCGCTGACCACCTTCGGCTGCGACGGCGTGGTGCTGGCCACCCCCACCGGGTCCACGGCCTACGCCTTCTCGGCCGGCGGGCCCGTTGTCTGGCCGGAGGTCGAAGCCCTCCTGATCGTCCCCATCAGCGCGCACGCGCTCTTCGCCAAGCCCCTGGTGGTGTCGCCGCGGTCGCGGCTGGCGGTGGAGGTCCTGAACCGGACCGACGCCATGGGCGTGCTGTGGTGCGATGGCCGCCGCTCCGTGGACCTGCCGCCGGGCGCGCGCGTGGAAGTGACCAAATCCGCCACGCCCGTCCGCCTTGCCAGGACGCACCAGACACCGTTTTCCGCACGGCTGGTCCGGAAGTTCGAGCTCCCCATCCACGGCTGGCGGGGTCCCGTTCCACAGTCGGAAGGCATCCACACCGGCCCGATTCCGATTGTCCGGACGCCCCGGCCGATGGCGCCGCTGCAGGTCACGCACGCAGACCACCCTGAAGATGAAACCGATCCGTCAACAGCAAAGTGAATCATGCTTGAAGAACTGAGAATCCGCGATCTGGGCGTCATCACCGACGCCACGTTGCCGCTGGGCCCCGGGCTGAGCGTGGTGACCGGCGAGACCGGCGCAGGAAAGACCATGGTGGTCACCGCCGTCGGGCTCCTGCTGGGTGCCCGGTCCGACGCCGGTGCGGTCCGCAGCGGCGCGAAGAGCGCGTCCGCGGAGGCGGTCCTCAAGCTCGACGCCGGACACGCGGCCATCGCACGCGCGCTGGAGGCCGGTGCCGAGGTTGAGGAGTTTGACGGCGGCGCTGAACTGATCCTTGCCCGCCGCCTGGGCGCGGACGGACGCAGCCGCGCCTACCTTGGCGGGCGGGCCGCCCCCGTGGGCGTCCTCGCGGAGATCGGCGAAAGCCTCGTGGTGGTCCATGGCCAGTCGGACCAGATCAGGTTGAAGGGGGCACTCGCCCAACGCGGTGCGCTGGACAAGTTTGCCGGCGACGCCTTAGCGGTCCCGCTGGGTACCTACCAGGCCCTGTACAGCCACTGGAAGGCCAGCCAGGCGGAGCTTGACACGCTGCGCGGTGCGGCGCGGGACAGGCTGCGGGAAGCGGAGTCGCTCGAGATCGCGCTGGCGGAAATCGACGACGTGGACCCGCAGCCGGGGGAGGACGAGTCCCTCAAGGCCGAGGCCGTGAAACTGGCCAACGTCGAAGAGCTCAGGATTGCTGCCAACACAGCGCACCAGGCCCTCATCGCCGAAGACTACGGTGACGAGGGCGACGCCACCACCCTGGTGGACGCGGCGAAGCGGACCCTGGAACATGTGGCCGAGCACGACGCCGAACTCGGCGCGGCGGCTGCCCGCCTGGCAGAGGTGGGCTTCCTGCTGAACGACATCGCCACCGAACTGGCCAGCTACCAGGCAGGCCTGGATTCAGAGGGCCCGGAGCGGCTCGCGGAAATCGAGGACCGGCGGGCCGCCCTGGCCAAGCTGGTCCGCAAGTATGCCCCCAGCATCGATGAGGTCCTGGTGTGGGCGGAAAACGCGCGCGTGCGGTTCGACGAACTGCAGGACGACTCCACCCGGATCGAGGCTCTGGACGCGGAAGTGGCCCGGACCGAAGCCGAGCTGAAGAAGCAGGCGGCCGCCATCAGCAAGGTCCGGTGCAAGGCCGCCAAGGACCTCTCGGCACGGGTCGGTGCCGAACTGAAGGCGCTGGCCATGGCCGACGCGACCCTGGTGATCACCATCGAGCCCGCCGCCCAGCTCATGCCGTACGGCGCGGATGAGATCTCCTTCCTGCTCCAGCCCCACTCCGGCGCGCCGGCCCGTCCGCTGGGCAAGGGCGCCTCCGGCGGTGAGCTTTCCCGCGTGATGCTGGCCATCGAGGTGGTCCTCGCCGCAGTTGATCCGGTACCCACATTTGTGTTCGACGAAGTGGACGCCGGCGTGGGTGGCCGGGCCGCCGTCGAGATCGGCCGCCGGCTGGCCATGCTGGCCCGGCACGTGCAGGTCCTGGTGGTCACCCACCTGCCCCAGGTTGCCGCGTTCGCGGACCAGCACATCACCGTCACCAAGACGTCGGTCAGGGGAGCCGACGGCGGCACCGCCACCGGGTTCACCTCCAGCGACGTGCGGCTGCTCGACGGCCCCGAACGGGTCAAGGAGCTCGCCCGGATGCTGGCAGGCCAGGAGGATTCCGAATCGGCCCAGGCACACGCCCAGGAGCTGCTCGACGACGCCAAGCTGCTGCCGCAGCGGGCCTAGCGGCCGCTAGGGCAGGAGCGTGAGGCGGCGGATGGTGCGGGCCATCATGGCCCGCACCACCAGCGGATGCAGCAGCCGCACGGGAGCGAAATACAGCCGCCCCCGCCATCCCTTCAGGCGCACGGCTGTGGTGACGCGCAACAGCCGGGCGCCGGCGTCGAAAGCCACCCCGCAGCGGAAGTCCAGGTGCGTGTCGTCCGCACTGATCAGGGCTTCCTCGCCGCGGACCCCGGCGACGTCAAAGACCCCGGCCGGCGCCCGTCGGATGCCCACCAGGCCAACCACTGCCTGCCGCAGCCCCATCAGCGCTGTGACCCAGCCGGGCATGGACTTCAGCGAGAACAGCTCTTCGGCCCAGACCCGCGGCTCCGCGAAAGCGCCACCGGGAACTGGGAGGACAATCACATCGGCGTAGTCCGGCGCCGGGATGGACTCCAGCGCGAGCGACCGGAAG
>DATCVX010000225.1:0-2532 GCA_036566705.1 Arthrobacter sp.
CGGTCGGTGAATTCTTTCCAGAGCGTCTCGGTGACGTGGTCGCAGTTGATGAGCAGTTCGGCCAGGACGGCCGCGTCCTCCAGGGCCATCGCTGCACCCTGGGCCACCGTGGGCGGGCAGCTGTGCGCGGCGTCGCCGATGATCACGGTCCGGCCGCGGTTCCAGGGACCGTCCAGCAGGTGGGTGGTGAACCACGTGTAGTTGATGCGGGCACTGTGGTCCAGGTTGGCCCGGATTTCGCTCCAGGGACCGCCGTAGGCTGCGGCGAGTTCGGCCATGATGCGTGGGCCGTCCTCGTGTTTGCGCTCCTGGGCCTTTTCCACCAGGTACGCGTAGATGGTGTCCGGGCCGGTGGGGCAGTAGCCGGCGATGAAGCAGGGGCCGCCGTAGGTCAGGTCGGTGCGGACCACGTCCGCGGGCCGCTCCACAAACGCGCGCCAGATGCCCATGCCGGTGGACTGGGGCTCGACGTCGATGCCGATGGCCTTGCGGACGGCCGAGTGCAGGCCGTCGGCGCCGATCACGAGGTCGTAGCGTGCGGTGCCGCCGTCGGCGGTGCTGACGGTGACGGATTCGCCGTCGTCCGTTATCCCGGTGACCGTTTTGCCGTAGCTGATGCGGGCACCGGCCTGCTCGGCGCGTTCGCGGAGGATGGCGGTGAGGTCCGGGCGGTACATGCCCAGGGTGGCGGGGAGGTCCTCGCCGCCGGTACGCATGTCTTCCAGCACCGCGATGACGGTCCCTGCCGGGTCCGGTGCGCGCAGGCCGAGGGTGCTGAACGGATAGCCCTTCGCCTCGATCTGCTCCCAGACGCCCAGCTGGCGGAGGACCCGCAGGGCGTTTCCCTGCAGGGTGATTCCTGAACCAAGTGTCTGTGGTTCGGCGGCCTTCTCCAGGACTTCCACGTTGATTCCGGCGTCGGCCAGGAGGATGGCTGCGGTCAGTCCCGCGGCTCCCGCTCCGACGATTCCGACGTTCTGTACTGCTGCCATCGCTGACTCCTTTGTGTTGACGGCGTTACTGCTGGTGGGTGTTTGTTGCTGCTAACTGAAAGCTACCGGAGGGCGATCGGGTTGACCGGTGATCCGACGGCGCCGGTGATGGGGAGCGGTGCTGCGGTGAGCAGGAAGTCGTATCTGCGGTCCGCTGCGCACGCTTCCGCCAGGCCGTCCGGGTCCCACATTTCACCGAGGAACAGCCCCAGGTTGGGGATGGCGATCTGGTGGAGGGGCTGGAAGGCGCCATCGAACTCGTTGGGACGGACCTCAAAACCCCATGTGTCGGTGGCGATCCCGGCGATTTCGCTCTCGTGCAGCCAGGGGGCCGTGCTGAAGGACAGTCCGGGGGCTGAGCCGCCGGCATAGTCGCCCCAGCCGTCGCGGCGGACCCTGGTGTGCTGCCCGGTGCGGATCACGACGATATCGCCGCGGCCCACCGTGGAAGTGGGTCCCTGCAGTTCGATGGTGCGCTCGAGGTGTTCCGGCGTGATGGCGAAGCCGTCCGGCAGTTCGCCGTCGGTCCGGCCGAGTTCCGGGCCGAGCGCACGGCCAACGTCCAGCAGGACGCCGCGGGTGACGATCTTGGCCGCTGCGGTTTCGATGCCGGTGACCAGGTCGCCTTCCGAGGTGACCACGTCCCCGGCTGCCCTGCCGTTCCAGGCCTTCCCCTGGTCGAAGATGTGGCCCAGGCCGTCCCACTGCGTGGAGCACTGCAGCGGCATGGCAATCACGTCGTCAGCGCCGCCGAAACCGTGCGGGAAGCCCTGGTTGCCGCGTTCGGCGTCCACACCGGTGTCGGTCATGGTGTGGACGGGGTTGGTGCGGCGGCGCCAGCCCTTCTGCGGGCCGTTGGTGTCGAACGGCTGGGAGAGCGAGAACGCCTCACCCGTTCTGACGAGGGCTGCGGCTTCGATGCGTTTACCGGCGTCGATGAAGTTCAGGGTTCCCAGCACGTCGTCGGCGCCCCAGCGGCCCCAGTTGTTGTGCTCTGCCGCCATCGCCCGGATGCTGCCGAGCGGGTCTGCACGCCGGATCACCGGGGAATCGGTTGATTCCCCGGTTCCGGTGGTGCGTGTGTCCTGCGAAGTCACTTGCCCTCGTCCTTGCAATGGATGAGCTGGGTGCCCAGCCCGGTGATGGTGCCTTCCATGACGTCGCCGTCCTGCAGCAGCCGTCCCCAGTGCTGGCCGTTGCCGGCGGGGCTGCCGGTGAGGACCAGGTCCCCGGGGCGCAACGGCATGATCTGGGAGGCTTCGCTGACCAGCTTGGCTACGCCGAAGATCATGTCCTGGGTGGATTCGTCCTGCATGGCCTTCCCGTTGAGCTTCAGCGTGACCTGCACGTCCTGCGGGTCGCCGAAGAACTTTGCGGGCACCAGCAGCGGACCGGTGGGCAGGAAGCCCGGGGCGTTCTTGGCACGGTACCAGTCCGAGCCGATCGCCGGCATGTCCTTGCGGAACACGTACTCGCGCGTGGTGATGTCGTTGACCATGGTGTAGCCGAAGACGTAGTCCAGTGCCTCCTCCGGGGTGAC
>DATCVX010000226.1:0-2800 GCA_036566705.1 Arthrobacter sp.
TGAGGCCGGCGTCCGGCCGCTGCCTGCCGGCTACCTCAAGGCGGCCCGCGAGGCCACGAGCGCGGCCGGCGCCCTGCTGATCCTCGACGAGGTCCAGACCGGCATCGGCCGCACCGGCAAATGGCTCGCCAGCGAGGACGCCGGGATCGTTCCGGACGCCGTCACACTGGCCAAGGGCCTGGGCGGCGGGTTCCCCATCGGCGCACTGCTCACGTTCGGCGGGCAGGTCTCGTCGCTGCTGGGCGCCGGCCAGCATGGCACCACCTTCGGCGGCAACCCGGTGGCGACGGCGGCCGCGCTGGCTACCCTGCACGCGATCGAGAGCCAGCGGGTACTGGAAAACGTCGCGGCTGTGGGGGAATTCCTCCGGACCGGGCTCGCCGCCGTCGACGGCGTCACCGAGGTGCGCGGCGAAGGCCTGCTGATCGGCTTCGACCTGGACGCCGACGTGGCCCCCGCCGTCGTGACCGCTGGACTCGACGCCGGCTTCATCGTCAACAGCCCCGGGCCGCGCACCATCCGGCTCGCCCCGCCGCTGGTCCTCACCACAGACCAGGCCGGCGCCTTCCTTGCCGCACTCCCGGCAATCCTCCAGACAGCTAAGGACGCGCAGTGACCCCTGTAGTTTCTTCCGCCGGCACGGCCGGCAGCACCCGCCACTTCCTCAAGGACACGGACCTCAGCCCCGCTGAGCAGGCCGAAGTCCTGGACCTGGCAGTCCGCATGAAGGCTGCGCCCTACAGCGTGCAGCCCTTCGCCGCTGACGGCAATGGCCGCAAAACCGTAGCCGTGATCTTCGACAAGACCTCCACCCGTACCCGGGTTTCCTTCGCCACCGGCATCGCGGACATGGGCGGCAACGCCCTGATCATCAACCCCGGCGAGGCCCAGATCGGCCACAAGGAATCGGTCGAGGACACCGCCAAGGTCCTCGAACGCATGGTCTCCACCATTGTCTGGCGTACCGGCGCGCACTCGGGCCTCGTGGCCATGGCCGAGAACTCCAAGGTGCCGGTGATCAACGCCCTGTGCGACGACTACCACCCCTGCCAGCTCCTCGCTGACCTGCTCGCGGTCAAGGAGCACAAGGGCGAACTGGCAGGCCTCACCATGGCCTACCTTGGCGACGCCGCCAACAACATGGCTAATTCCTACCTGCTGGCCGGGGTCACCGCCGGGATGCACGTCCGCATCGCCGGCCCGGAAGGCTACCTCCCGGCCGCGGAGATCGTTGCCGCGGCCGAGGAACGCGCCGCCCAGACCGGCGGATCCGTGCTGATCACTACCGACGCCGCGGAAGCCCTCAAAGGCGCCGACGTCGTGGCCACGGACACGTGGGTCTCCATGGGCCAGGAAGCCGAAAAGGAAGCCCGGATGCAGCTGTTCCGGGAGTACTCCGTCGATGAGGCGGCCATGGCACACGCGGCGGACGACGCCGTCGTGCTTCACTGCCTGCCCGCGTACCGCGGCTATGAGATCTCCGCGGGCGTCATCGACGGGCCGCAGTCCATCGTCTGGGACGAGGCCGAAAACCGGCTGCACGCCCAGAAGGCACTGATGGCCTGGCTCATGCACCGGTCCGGACTCGCCTTCGTCGACGGTCTTTCTCCCGTTGAAGGCACCGGGGAGAGCACGTTCTAGTGTCCACCAACCCGTCGGTGCCGGGCTCCAGCCCGGCCACCAAAACGGCCCGCCAGGCGCGCATCACCGCCATCCTGACGGGTGAATCGGTGCGCTCCCAGGCGGAGCTCGCCGCGTTGCTGGCCGACGACGGCGTCCAGGTAACCCAGGCCACACTGTCCCGGGACCTCGTGGAACTCGGCGCCGTCCGGGTCCGCGGCAAGGAAGGCGTCCTGGTCTACGCGGTCCCCGGCGAAGGCGGCGAACGTGCCGCCAAGAGCGGCGTCAGCCAGGAAATCCTGGATGCCCGGCTGGCCAGGCTGTGCAGCGAGCTGCTGGTCACGGCGGAGGCCTCGGCCAACATCGCCGTGCTCCGGACACCGCCGGGCGCAGCCAACTTCCTGGCCCTTGCCATCGACCACTCGGTCATGCCGTCCATCCTGGGAACCATCGCCGGTGACGACACCGTGCTGCTGGTCTCCCGCGACCCCCAGGGCGGACAGGACCTCGCCGTGCGGTTCCTGCAGCTGGCAGAGGAAGCCGGCGGCAGCCAGTAACACCACGTCCCAAGGTGTGACAGGCTTTCCGTAATCAATTCTTAAACAACGCAAACCCCAACAAAGAGGAGCATTTCCGTGACTGAACGTATTGTTCTGGCCTACTCCGGTGGCCTGGATACTTCCGTAGCCATCGGCTGGATCGGTGAAGCCACCGGTGCCGAGGTCATCGCCGTGGCGGTCGACGTCGGACAGGGCGGCGAGTCGCTGGAAACCATCCGCCAGCGTGCCCTCGGCTGCGGCGCCGTCGAAGCCTACGTGGCCGACGCGTCCGACGAGTTCGCCGACGAGTACTGCATGCCCACGCTGAAGGCCAACGCCCTCTACCAGGGCCACTACCCGCTGGTTTCGGCCATCTCCCGCCCGGTGATCGTCAAGCACCTGGTCAAGGCCGCCCGCGAATTCGGCGCCACCACCGTTGCGCACGGCTGCACCGGCAAGGGCAACGACCAGGTCCGTTTCGAAGTGGGCATCCAGACCCTCGGCCCGGACCTGAAGTGCATCGCCCCGGTCCGCGACCTCGCCCTGACCCGCGACAAGGCCATCGCCTTCGCCGAGGAAAAGGGACTGCCGATCGAGACCACCAAGAAGAACCCGTACTCGATCGACCAGAACGTCTGGGG
>DATCVX010000227.1:0-1585 GCA_036566705.1 Arthrobacter sp.
CCGCGAAGGCGTCGGCTCCCCCGAAGCCTTCCTCCTGCGCCTCGGCGAACACTTCACCTCCAGCTTCGACTGGGTCACCGGCGGCCGCTGGGAAGCCGAGTCCTACAGCTGGGACCGGATCCAGGCCCACGGCAGCGAACATGACCACTCGTTCGTGCGCAACGGCCAGGAAGTCCGCACCGCCGTCCTGGTCCGCGACGGCGCCGCAACCCACCTGATCTCCGGGCTCAAGGACCTCACCGTCCTGAAGTCCACGCAGTCCGGTTTTGTGGGCTACCCCAAGGACAAATACACCACGCTCCCGGAAACCACGGACCGCATCCTGGCCACGGACGTTTCCGCCCGCTGGCGCTTCAAGACCGGGACTGACTTCAGCACCCTGGACTTCAACAAGAGCTACGAGGACGTCAAGGGCCTCCTGCTCGAGGGATTCACCGAGAAGTACTCCCACGCCCTGCAGCAGACGCTGTTCGACATGGGCACCAAGGTCCTCGAAGCCCACGCCGAGATCGACGAGATCAAGTTCTCCATGCCCAACAAGCACCACTTCCTGGTGGACCTCTCGCCGTTCGGCCTCGACAACCCCAATGAGGTCTTCTTCGCGGCCGACCGCCCGTACGGCCTGATCGAGGCCACGGTCCAGCGCGACGACGCCACCCCGGCGGACATCGCCTGGTCCGGCATCGCAGGCTTCTGCTAGGCCGTTGACGAGGCCGGTGGTCGGGCCTGAGCAGGCTCGACCACCGGGCACGTCCCCACACCTTTAGCCAGACCACGTTAGCCAGACAAAGACGTCTGCCATGAACCAGAAAGTCTGCCGTGAACCTTAAGAAGAAGTCCTCCAACCCGGCCGCCAAGACCGGCCGCCAGCCCTCCGACCGTCCCGAAGACCAGCGCCTCTCCATCGGCAGCAGCTTCGCCTACGGCTTCCAGCACGTCCTGACCATGTACGGCGGCATCATCGCCCCGCCGCTGATCATCGGCGCCGCGGCCGGCATGTCCTCCCAGGACATCGGCCTGCTGATCGCCGCCTGCCTCTTTGTGGGCGGCCTGGCCACCATCCTCCAGACCGTGGGCATCCCGTTCTTCGGCTCCAAACTGCCGCTCGTCCAGGGGGTCTCCTTCGCCGGCGTCTCCACCATGGTGGCCATCGTCCACGGCGGCGGGGGCATCCAGTCCGTCTTCGGCTCGGTGATCGTTGCCTCGCTGATCGGCCTGGCCATCACGCCGCTGTTCTCCAAGATCATCCGGTTCTTCCCGCCGGTGGTCACCGGCACCGTCATCACCACCATCGGCCTGACGCTGATGCCGGTGGCCGCCAACTGGGCCATGGGCGGCAACAGCAAGGCGCCCAACTACGGCAGCGTGGCCAACATCGGCCTGGCCGCCGCGACCATGGGCATCGTGCTGCTGCTCAGCAAGGTAGGCAGCGCCACCATCTCGCGGCTGTCCATCCTGCTGGCCATGATCATCGGCACGGTCATCGCGTTCGTCACCGGCATGGCCGATTTCTCCAAGGTGGCACAGGGCGAGATCGTCGCGTTCCCCACGCCGTTCGCCTTCGGCCCGCCCACGTTCCACATCG
>DATCVX010000228.1:0-1769 GCA_036566705.1 Arthrobacter sp.
ATGGGCATCCTGTTCTTTGTCCTCTCCGCCCAGGCGCCCCTCACCGGGATCGTCGGCGCTTCGCCCCTCGCGGCCGCACTCGGCAACGGCGCCGGTGCCCCGGGTGCCTACCTGATCGTCGGCATTGTGATTGTGGTCTTCGCGGTGGGTTTTGTCGCGATGAGCCGCAAAATCCAGGCGAACGGCGCCTTCTACGCCTACGTCACCGCCGCCTTCGGGCGCCGGATCGGGGCCGGCGCGGCCTGGCTGGCGCTGCTCGCCTACAGCACGGTCCAGGCGGCCATGTACGGGCTGTACGGTGCGGCCTTCTCCGGCCTGCTGGCCTCCGTGGGAGTCAGCATTCCGTGGTGGCTCCTGGCCCTGGTCACCATGGCGGGCGTCCAGGTGCTGGGCTCGCTGAACATCGAACTTGGTGCCCGGGTGCTGGCCCTGCTGGTGGGGCTGGAAGTGGCCGTCCTGCTGATGTTCGGCTTCACCGTCCTGTTCCGCGGCGGCGGCCCCGAAGGCCTGAGCCTCGCGGCGTCGTTCTCGCCGGAGGCCATCGCCACAGGTGCCCCCGGTGTCGCCATCATGTTCGCGGTGGCCTCCATGTTCGGCTTCGAATCCACGGCGATCTACTCCGCCGAGGCCAAGGACGCCCACAAGACGGTGGCCCGGGCAACCTATCTGTCCGTCGGCGTCATTTCCGTGTTTTTCTCCTTCATTTCGTGGATGCTGGTCAGCTACTACGGCCCGTCCCAGGTCATTGACGCAGCCGGCGCCGCCCTGGAATCCGGCGACTCCACCGCCTTTGTGCTCACGCCCATGGTGGAGCTGTTTGGACCCTGGGCAGGAATCACCACCGGGATCCTGCTGGTCACCTCCCTGCTCGCCGGCATCATCGCTTTCCACAACGGCATCAACCGCTACCTCCATTCGCTGGCACTCCGCGGTTCCCTGCCCGCAATCGTTGCCCGGACCAACCGGCACCGTGCGCCCGCCGCGGCAGCCTGGATCCAGACCGCCACCGCCGTCGTACTGGTAGTCCCCTTCGCCGTGCTGGCGCTGGACCCCGTCCTGACCCTGTTCTCGTGGTTCAGCGGGCTGGCCGTCGCGGCACTCCTGGTGCTGTACATGCTCTGCTCCATCGCCGTCGTCGGCTTCTTCCGCCGCGAACGGATCACCGGGCAGCTCTGGCAGACCCTCCTGGCGCCGGCGCTCGCGTCCGTGCTGCTGGCCTGGGTCCTGTACCTGGTGGTCAGCAACTTCACGTCGCTGATCGGCGGCAGTGCCGAGACCGCCGCAGCGCTGCTGGTGGCAGTCCCGGTGGTGTTCGCGGCCGGTGTGCTGGTGGAGCGTCAGGTGGAGCGCCGCCGCGGGGCTGCCGCCCTGGGGCACGCTGCCACCTAAAGCGCGGCCTCCTGCAGGGACGGGGGGCGCAAAGGCCCGGCGCGGAATCAATCCGCGCCGGGCCTCTTGCTGTTCGGTGCGACCTTCAGGAATGCCCGACGGCGGGTGGTCGCCGGCGCGTCCGCTGAGCGGTCAGGCGCCGCGGCGCCAGTCGCTGGGGGAGACGCCGAAGGCGTCGCGGAAGGTGCGGCTGAAGTGTGCTGCGTCGAGGAACCCCCAGCGGGCGGCGACAGCGCCTACCGGTTTGCCGGCAAGCAGCGGATCCCGCAGCTCGCGGCGTGCGCCGTCCAGCCGCTGGGACCGGATCCAGGTGGCCACCGTGGTGCCGGACTCGTGGAAGACATTGTGCAGGTGCCGCGTCGAGATGAAGTGCGCCGCGG
>DATCVX010000229.1:0-2055 GCA_036566705.1 Arthrobacter sp.
ATGGAAGAGGGCGAGGAGCGGGTCAGGCAGGCCTACGGTGCCGCCAAATACGACCGGCTCAAGGCACTCAAGAACAAATACGACCCCACGAACTTCTTCACCCTGAACCAGAACATCAAGCCGGGCTGACCGCTACTTCGCGGTGAGCTCCGTAAAGAGCTTCTGCACCCGGGCCCTGATGTCGTCCCGGACCAGGTGCATGCGTTCCATGCCTTCAATCCCCCGCTCGGAGGGTTCATCCGTTTCCCAGACCTCGAAGCGGGTGCCGTCGCGCGGTTCGAGCTTCGCCTCGGTGCCCAGGACGATGACGGCGTCCACGGTGTCCATGACCTCGTCAGTGACGGGCTTGGGGTGTTCGCGCCGATGTCGATGCCCAGTTCGGCCAGGGACTCCACGGCCTGGGGATTGAGGGAGCTTCCCGGCTTGGTGCCTGCGGAGTAGACCCTGACGGTTCCACCGGCCAGCTGGCTCATGAGGCCGGCCGCGATCTGGGATTTGCCGCCGTTTTTGCTGCAGACGAAGAGCACGGACGGTGTGCTGTACGTGCTGCCGGTTTCCTGGGACATCAGTGTGCTTTCTTTTGGAGGCCTGTTCAGTTGCCGGATCGTCCGTGGGACAGCCCGGTGGGGAAGCCTACCAGCACCGGTTCAGGAGCGGAGCAGCAGCCGGCCTCGGCGGAATCTGCCGTAAAGGCTGCCGGGACGTCGCAGCTGGTGCCGGCGTCGGTGGAGCAGACGCCGGTCTCAGGGAGTTCGAGGTGCACGGCATCGGCTGATTCCTGGTCACCGGCAAGGGCGGCCACGACGGAGCGGACCTGTTCATAGCCGGTGGCCAGCAGGAAGGTCGGGGCCCTGCCGTAGGACTTCATGCCCACGATAAAGAAGTCCTTGTCCGGGTGGGCCAGGACTTTCGCGCCGTGCGGGGGGACGGTGCCGCAGGAGTGGAATTCGGGGTCGATCAGCGGGCCGAGCTCCATGGGAGCCTCGACGGCCGGGTCAAGGTTGAGCCGGAGCTCGCGCAGGATCTCCAGGTCCGGGCGGAAACCTGTGCAGGGCACGACGACGTCCGCGTCCAGGGTGCGGCCGTCAACGGCTTCAACGGTCACGCCGGAATCCAACGTTTTGAGCGAAGCGATGCCGAAGCCGGTGTGCAGTTCGATGGTGCCGGCCTCCACGAGGCGGCGGACCCGGCCGCCGAGCTGGCCCCGTGCGGGAAGCCCGTCGGCGTCGCCGCCGCCGAAAACCTTCTCTGCGGACGCGCCGCGGACCGCCCAGAGGATCCGGGTTTCCGGCTCGTCCTTGGCGAGGTCGGCGAGGCTGATCAGGGTGTTGGCGGCGGAGTGTCCCGCTCCGACCACCAGGACCCGGCGGCCGGCGAAGGCTGCCCGGTCCCGGCCGGTGACGTCGGGAAGCGGCGCGGAGATCCGCTCTGCTGCTGCTTCCTCGCCGATGGCAGGCAGCCCGGAGGTGCCCAGCGGGTTGCGGCGGGACCAGGTGCCCGAGGCGTCGATGACCGCTGCGACAATGTGGTCGCGCGTTTCGCCGTCCTGATGTTCGACGCGGACGACGAACGGTGTGGTGTCGCGGTTCCGGACGTGGGTCTTGTCCAGGCCCTCCCGCGTCACGGCGGTCACGCGGGCGCCGGCCTGCAGCCGGGTCGCGATCTCGGGAAGGGCGGCCAGCGGTGCCAGGTAGTTGTCGATGAGTTCGCCGCCGTACGGAAGGGCGGTGGGCCGTGGCGCTGCCCAGCCGGCCGCCTCAAGCAGGCGGACGGCGGCGGCGTCGAGGTTGAACCGCCAAGGTGAGAACAGCCGGATGTGGCGCCATTGCTCAATGGCCGCGCCCGCCGTCGGACCTGCTTCGAAGATCAGCGGCTCGAGGCCGCGCTCAAGCAGGTGCGCCGCGGCGGCCAGGCCGACAGGGCCGGCGCCGATCACTGCAACAGGAAGGTTCTTCGCTGGCTCCATGGTTGTCCTTTGTTCCGTCTGTCGGTCTGGCCGTTCTGGCAGGGAGGGTGTGTCAGCAGCAGTCCTGCTCGTCGTCGCAGCAGCCATCG
>DATCVX010000230.1:0-6474 GCA_036566705.1 Arthrobacter sp.
GCCGGGTTCCATCACCCCGCACACCGACTTCGAGGCTAACGTCTACATCCTCTCCAAGGACGAAGGCGGACGTCACAACCCGTTCTACTCCAACTACCGCCCGCAGTTCTACTTCCGCACCACGGACGTAACCGGCGTTATTACCCTGCCGGAAGGCACGGAAATGGTTATGCCTGGCGACAACACTGAGATGACCGTTGCGCTCATCCAGCCGATCGCTATGGAAGAGGGCCTCGGCTTCGCTATCCGCGAAGGCGGCCGCACCGTTGGTTCAGGACGCGTTACCAAGATCATCAAGTAATTCTTGTTGATCCCGCTGATCGGCAGGGCCGTCTGACGGCCTGACGAGAAGTTTGGAACAGCCCCGCTGCTAGTGCAGCGGGGCTGTTCTTTGCTACAATTAATCCAATCAATGGATTAATTGGGAAAGGGTCATCCTGCCCATCGGAGAGGGTTCACCATGCCGGACGAATCTTATGAAGCGGGTTATCGCGCCGGCCACCTGCAGGGGTGGCTGGACGCCATGGCAAAAGTGGAGGCCTCCCGGCAGGCCACCAGCCCGCCGGCGCCGGTTCCGCCGCCGTTACTGGTTCCCACGGTTTCTCCGGATCTCTCTGCGGTCCACAATATTGGTTCCCTCATCGAGCCCGGACCGGCTTCCGAACTGCCAGTCGCCCGGCAGGCACCGGTAGTCCACGTTGACCGCCCGGTGCCGCCGTCTGTCCGCTTCGCCGCTCCGCAGCAGGCTGAGACGCCGGCGGAACGGCAGGCACGGCGGGAGAAGCGGGACAGGCAGAACATCAACATCACGCTTTACGTGGCTAGCCTTCTCCTGGTCGCCGCAGCTGCGCTCTTCATCGGTACCAGCCTTCCTCCCATGCTTCGCTTCGCCGGAGTTTGCGCCGTAACGGCCGCGTTCTACGCTGCGGGGTTCGTCCTGTACGCCCGTGCGCCGCGCCTGCGGCCAGCAGCCGTGGCCTTTGCTGGTACCGGCCTGGCCCTGGTTCCTGTCACCGGACTAGCCCTGTACAACTTCGCCCTCCACCATGGCCCCACGGCCTGGTTGATCACTTCCTTGGTTGGCACCGTGGCGTACGTGGCTGCGGCAGTCCGCCTCGAGAGCCGCGTGCTGGTCTACTTGTCGCTGACCTTCGTGGCATCGACGGCATGGTCCGGCGTGTCAGTCCTGGGCGGCGCACTGGTCTGGTATTTCGCTTCCCTGATCGGTGTGGCGGTCGTGCTCACACTGCTGGCCTTGGTCCGGCCCGGCTGGCTGCCTCCGGTCTATGCGCGGCCCCTGATGGTGCTGCACCCGTTGGTTGTGCCGGCCGTCGCAGCGGCTGCCACGTGCGTTCCGCTGCTGCTGGACAAAGCCGAATACGCGCTCATCATGGCCGTGTGCGGGTGCTACTTTGGTCTGCTGGCGGTAGTGCCCGGGACCCGCCTCCGGCTTGCCAACTTCTACGCGGCGCGGATATCCCTGACGCTGGCCGCCGCCGTCGAAATCTGGCACCTGACCGGCCGGGGGAGTGATGCCTTTCTGGCAGCGGCAGGGTTTCTCGCTGTCCAGGGAGTGGCCGTGGCTTTCGCGGCTGCCCGGCTGAGCGAATGGTTCCCCCACCCCGAAACTCTGCAGAACCTGCCCGAAGCGTCCTCGGGTAGGCGGCAGCATCGGTGGCTTGTGGACGCTGTGGCCACGTTCAGCATCCAGGTGCTCGTCACGCTGGTGTATGCCAGCCTCGCCCTGTCCGCTGAGTTCTTCCGGTACGGGGCACCCGGCCAGGGGGGCGATGTTCCCCTGTGGATGCCCGTGGCAGTGGCTCTGGCCACGAGTTTTGTTCTGGCCGCCCGACTGGGCGGGCAGGCAGAGTGGGCTCCGGTGGCGTCTCTGCTCCTCGCCGGAGTGCTTGGCGATGCGATGGGTGCCTGGCCCGTGGCAGTCATGCTGTCACTGGCGTTCCTCTTCTGGACCGCCCGCGCCTTTATTGCGGCCGGCGTACTCCGGCGGAACCTGGCGCTCGGCGCCCGGATATCGGTGACCTTGGCCGTACCGTTCACTGTCGCTGCGGCAATTGACGGCGGCCCGGACCGCATCATCGCCTCAGTTTTCGGCCTGCTGGTGGCCCTGGTGTGCCAGCAGGCGTTCTCGGCGATCCTGGAGCGTTCAGGAGCCAGGTCCTTGGCCGCGGAGGCCACGCTTGGCGGCTTCGGAGCCGCCGGACTTGCCATGGTCGTCCTGCTGGTGCTCCTCGACACTACGCCCGGGCATGGGTGGGTCTGGGCTGCCGTCATCATCCAGCTGCTGTCCGCGCTGGCGATCGGCCTGCTCGTTGTGCCAAGGCCGGAGAGTGAGCTTGAGTGGAATGCAACCGTGTGGGAGGCCCTGCCGCTGGCGGCCTCCACGCTGTGTGTCCCGGTGGCATTCCTGGCTGTTGGCCAGGCAGCCGGGAACGTTGCTCTGCTGCTGGTGTTGGGCTATCTGGTCGCCTCCGGCGTCCTGATGCGCGTGCGGCAGCATCGCTGGACCTACTGGTGGCTCGGACGCCTGGCGGCCACGGTGCTGGTGGTGACCGCTTTTGACCTTCTCCAGCATGAGGCCGGACCAACCATCATCGCGGGCGACGAAATCGAAAACGCCACTGTGCTGGTCCTCTTCCTGGCCGTCCAACTGGTTTTCCCGATGGCCGCCGCAGCCCGGGCAAAGGCCCCGCGCGGAATCTTAGTGGATCCAGGCGTCGTGCTGGTACTCCAGCTGCTGGCGTCCGCAGCGCTGCTGACCACGGAGGCGGACGGCTGGCAGGCAACCTTCGCCGCTGCCGTGACCGCACTTTCCTCGACGGCGGTGGGGTACGTCTTCAGGTCGAGCGGCACCGCGGTCTGGTTTGCGCCATCGTCGTTGGCTCTGCTGCTGGCGTTCAGCCGCGGTGAGCTCTTGGTTGTTGAAGGGCTTCTGGGCATCTATGCCGTGTTCGCTGCGGTCATGGTGGTGGCATCCGGCCAGCCGGCCCGGAAGGGCTGGTATTTTGCAGCAGCCAGGCTGCTCACGGCGGCCCTCGCGGCTGTCCTCAGTTACGACGTCACAGCCTCTCCGACGGCGGTCTCAGTGACCTTCGCCTTTGTCCTTGCCGCGCAGCACGGCGTCCGCTGGCTGATGCGTTCACGGCTTGCGGAGGTCCCGTTCCAGCAGGCGGCCGTCTGGATCACCCTGGCGGGCCAGGCTCTGCTTCCGCTGGGCTACGCCTGGCAGGCGCGGGGCGGCTGGGGAAGGCTTTCCGACGACGACGGCGGGCGCTGGGTGGTGCTCCTGGAGCTGGTTCTGCTGCTGGTCTCGGCCGTCGTGGCCAGCCGGTTCTTCGCGGCACGGGGTTCCCTCTACTTCGGGGTCTACGCGCTGTTGTTCGGCGTACTGGGGCTGGGCCCGGTGGTCAGCTTTGCCAACGCCGGACAGCGAGGCACCACGGCGTTCCTGGCGGCTCCCGTCCTGGACTACACCGGGACGGCGGCGGCGCTCTTGGGCACGGCCTTGCTCGCTTCCGTCGCAGGCGTGCTGCGGCGCAGGCGGAACGTGCCCGTGGCGGATGTGGAGCACTGGCTGTGGCTCGGCGCGGCTGGATCTTTCGCCGTGGCGGCCCTGTGCGTGGCACCGCTCGCATCGAACTGGGTGCTTGGGGCCGCGCTGCTGGTCCTCGCCACTGTCTGCTTCGCTGCCTCGCATGTTGAGGGACTGCCATGGCTGTACGCGCCGGCGTCCCTGGCTGTCCTGGCCGGCGGCTGGACGCTCGGAGAATCGATATTCGAGGACATTCCGGGGGAATGGGGCAGGTATCTGCCTTGGCTTTGCGGGACCGGCCTGGCGGCAGTGGGGATGTACTCTGCGCGGCTGTACCGACGCGGACAGCTCACAGTTGACCCCGTTCGCCGCTGGTCGCTGGCTGGGGCCGCCTTTGCCGGGCTCTGCCTGGTCGCGTTGACCGGTGTGCGGCCCGACGCGACGGCGTGGGCAGCGGCCGTTGCCCTCGCTGCGGCTGTCGGCGTCGCCTACAACGAGGCGCCGGGCACGGTGCGCCGGGTCGTCGCCGAGGCCGGTTTTGTGCTGGTGCTGGCGGCGGTGCAGCGGGCGGCCATCTTTGGGCTGGACGGGCAGTATGACCTGAACTACCGGCTCTCCAGCGGCCTGCCTGACCCGTTCTGGGTAGCGCAATGGTATGTGCTCGCCGGCGCCGGCATGGGTGCACTGCGCTTCGCCTCTGGACAGCGGAGCGCCGGGAGGATCCTCGTCGGGGCAGCAGCAGGGTTGCTCACGTTCAGCGGACTGGGCGTTGTGTTAGGCGGAACCGGGAGCCAGCAACTGTGGGTGCTTGTCCTGTTCGCCGGGCTCCTGCTCGGCGGCCTGGGGCTGGGGGACAGGCTGTTTGTCTGGTGGGGCGCGGCCGGAGTGGCGGTTTGCATTCTCTGGGCGATGCGCCAGTACACTTTCGCCCTCCTGGCGCTGATCGCCGTCGGGCTTATCGGTTTCGCAGTCTGGCGGCTGAACCGCGGGACGGCCGTGGAGAAGCCCGCGGTGCAGCCGCCGGCCGGTCAGCCTTCAGCTGGCCAGCCGGACCGCGGGGAGCCGTCCAGCAAGCACTGATACTGTTGCTTGCATCGAGAGGAGTGCATTATGGAATGGCTAATTTTCCTGGCTGTCGTGGTTGCCGTTGTTGCCGGAGTTTTTTGGGCGAAGAAGTATTTCCGGAATGAGATCGACCGCGCCAAACGCATCAACAGGGCAAAAAAGAACCAGTAGGGCAGTGCCAAATACAGGGCCCCTGCCTGCCGTGGTGCATAGGCTGCCCGGCGCTCAGCCGGACGGCCTTTTCCGCTCCCTGCTCAGGGCCTGGTACCAATAGAAGGACTCTTTGGGGGTCCGCTCCTGCGTCTCGAAATCCACATGGACCAGCCCGAAGCGCTGCGAGTAGCCCGCCGCCCATTCGAAGTTGTCCATCAGCGTCCAGACGTAATAGCCACGAAGGTCAACGCCTTCTGCGATTCCGCCGGGGGCCGTGGCGTCAACTGCCTGACGCAAATGGTCCGCGATGTATTTCACCCGGCGTTCATCCTGCAGGCGGCCGCTGACGCGGTCCGGTTCCGGGAAACTGGCCCCGCTTTCCGTAATGTAGATCGGTGGCAGCGCGTCCCCGTAGCGGTCGCGGAGTTCGGCGAGCAGGACGCCCAGATGGGCCGGGGCGACCGGCCACCCGAACCCGGTGGTGCCATACTCCGGGTATCCCACTTCGTGGAACGGCAGCCGCGCCACGGCTTTGTGGGTGTCGGCGGGAATCGGGGTTATGCCGCGGCTCATGGCCACCTTCACGGGGAAGTAGTAGTTGAGGCCGTAGAAGTCCAAGGGCTGGTGAATGGTCTTTAGGTCAGCGTCTGAAAGTTTCCCGATGGATCGAAGCCAGGGCCGTGCCACCAGCGGGAGCTTGGGGTACCGTCCCAGCAGGACGGGGTCGGCGTAGATCCTGTTCATCAGCAGGTCGTACAGCTTCGCGACGTGCCGGTCGCCGAACTTCCTGCTGGCGGGGCGCACCGGTGAGTGCAGGTTGGTCACGCCAACACCGCCCGTGACGCCGGCGGCGCGGAGGGCCTGCACGCCAAGGCCGTGGGCCAGCAGCTGGTGATGGATCGACGGCAGGGCATCGAACATGAGTGCCCGGCCGGGCGCGTGGACGCCCAGGGCATAGCCGTTCAGTGTGACCGATACGGGCTCGTTCAGGGTCACCCACTGGGCGACGCGGTCGCCGAAGCGCTTCCCGGCTACAGCGCAGTACTCGGCGAACCGTTCGGCAGTGGCCCGGTTCATCCAGCCGCCGGCGTGCTCCAGGGGCAGCGGGGTATCCCAGTGATACAGGGTGGCCATCGGTGAGATGCCCGCCTCGAGGAGCTGGTCGATCAGCCGGTCGTAAAAGTCCAGGCCCTGGCTGTTGATGGCGCCGCGGCCGTCCGGCTGGATCCGTGGCCAGGAAAGGGAGAAACGGTAGGAATCGATGCCCAGCTCACGCATGAGTGCGATGTCCTCAGGGACCCGGTTGTAGTGGTCGCAGGCCACCGCGGGGGAGTGGCCGTCCATGATGCTCCCGGGCTTCTCCACAAAGGCATCCCAGCCGGAAGGTCCGCGCCCGTCCTCGGCCAGGGCACCTTCTATCTGGAACGCGGCTGCGGCAACGCCCAACGTAAAGGACGGCGGCAGCCGGCCGGCGAGATCGCGTACGGAAGCAGCATTTTCGACCGTCATGCCCCCATCATCCATTCGCAGGTTGCCGAAGGCAATGATCCGGGAGGGGCAAAGCAAAAGCAGATTCGCTTCTGCCGATAATATCCGGCATACTAGATGAGTTGTTCAAGCGCTTCTTCGTGTCCCGATCCGGATAATGCCGGGTGTCAGGGTCCAAGTTGAAGACCAAACATAACCCACTCCCCATGGAACTGCGG
>DATCVX010000231.1:0-3281 GCA_036566705.1 Arthrobacter sp.
CGTGCGCCGCGACGCCGGCGAAACCTTCCGGCGCCTCAGTCCAGGCCGTGCCGGCAGATCCGCCGCCGAGTGCGCGGTTGACGGGCAGTCCCGCTTCTGCAGAGCCGGTGCTGCCGACGGCGGGACTCACGCCGCCGGTGTCCGCCGCAGTCGCTGCCGGGCTGAGCAGGCCGGACGCAACCAGCGTGCCGGCCGTCAGTCCCGCCGCGAAGAGGGTCCGACGTCGGATGTTCAGGTCCTGTGACTGTGATTGTGCCTGCGCCATCTCAGCCACGTCCCGCCGGGGTCCAGTCGCCGAGGAATGCTTCCTTGGTGAACGTGAGGGCATCCTGCGGAGTGAGCAGGGGATGAAATTCGTTGACGTAGGCGCCCGGTCCGCTGTTGTTGTATTCGGCGAACCGGCCCTCGGTCCAGGCGTGGCCGCTCATGTCGGACCAGCCCTGGACGGCGATGTGGTTGCCCAGGACGGAGTCGCGGATGACGGCCATCGGGTGGGCGTTCGGGTCGCTGCTGGCGAACCAGGGGCGGCCCAGGCTGACCGTTCCGGGGGCGGCATCGGAGGTGAGCGTGCTGTCCACGATCAGGAAGCCGTACGGGTTGGAGTTCTTGGTGCTGGGAGCCACGATGTAGCCGTTGTTGGTGTCACTGCCGCGGTCCAGCGAGTGGATGGTGCAGCCGTCGAATACCGCGGTGCCGCGGCCGTAGATGAAGTCCACGTCGCCTTCGATGTAGCAGTTTTTCAGGTAGGCGCGGGCTGTGGCGTCGCGCCCGGCGGTGTCCGCGAGGTAGGTGTCCTGGTTGCCGAGGAAACGGGTTCCGTCAAACGTCACGCGGTCTGCCACGGACCGGACGGCGAGGGCCTGGCTGCCTCCGTGGGCGGCTTCGTCGTAGGCGTTCTCAACGGTGAGGTTCCGCACCGTGGTGCCCTCGGCCAGGACGTTCAGGGTGGCGCTGCCGCCCGATCCCCAGGTGCCGCCGAAGAATTTCACGCCGTTGGCCGGGAGGTCGTAGCTGATGACGACGTCGGCCGGGTTGGCTGTGGCGCCCTGGATGGTGAGGTTGGGACGGTCTGCCCAGATGTTCACCGATTCGCGGTAGGTTCCGGGTTTGACCGTGATGGTGCGGGGCACGGTGCTGCCGCTGGGGACGGATCCGATTGCCGCCTGCAGGCTTCCGAAGTCGCCAGTGCCGTCCAAGGCAACGGTGACCTCCGTGGTGTTGTTAGGGGCGGTGTCCTCCAAGGGGCCCGCGCCGGCGGCCACGATCTCGGGGACGCGGGCGGCGTCGTCCTTCTGATAGGCGTAGTACCGGGTGGGATCAAAGGCGGCTCCCACGTTGTCCTTGCGGCCGCGGGTGCCGTTGAAGACGTTGTCCCGGTTCACCACTTCGGTGGCGGGATCCTTGGCGACGACCGGGTCCTGGACGGCGCTGAAGCTGTTGCCTTCGAGGACCACCTTGGCTGCGTTTCGGCCCATCATCCCGTACTGGCCGATGTCCTGCAGGTAATTGTTGTAGACGTGCGCGGCCGCGGTGTTGTCCAGGCTGAAGTTGCGCTGGGTGGTGTTGCGGATCCAGTTGTGGTGGATGGTCATCCGGGTCACGGCGTTGGCGGTCCAGCCGACGCCCAGGGCCTTGTTGTTGTCCGCGAAGACGTTCCAGGAGTACGTGATGAGGTCCGAGTCCTTGCGGGTGTCGATCAGGCCGTCGCCCATGCGTTCGAATTTCATGTGGTCCACCCAGACGTGGTGGGTGGTGTCCAACTGGATGCCGTCGCGATCGTTGTCCGGGCGCTTGCCGTCCCAGTCACCCGGAATGTAGGCGTCCCGGACGGTGAAGTTCCGGAAGATGACGTTGGAGACGTTGATGAGCTTGAAGCCGGCGTTCACCACCTCTGCGCCGGCACCCACGCCGATGAAGCTCTTGTTGGCGGCAACCGGGATCTTGACATAATCGGTGGCCTTGAGCGTGCCGCGGATGAAGATGACCAGGGGCTCGCTGGCCGCCGCGTAGTCCTTGAGTTCCTGGATCGTGGACGCCGTGACCATCCTGCCTGCCTGGCCTCCGGTGGTTCCGGCCAGTCCGTAGCCGGGGAGCGAGGCGAAGCCGTCCGGCGTCTGCTTCCACATCGCTTCCGGGGTGCCGGCGGCGTCCTGGTTTGTAGCGGTAGCCACTTCACCGGCTTGTTGGGCGGTACTGGCGGAACCGGTCCGGGAAGGTGCCGCGTGGGCGGCGGGGAGTGCCGTGAGGCTTCCCAGCATTACGACGGCGGTGGCCGCCCCGAGTAGTTGTCGCAAACTCATGCAAAACTCCTTTGTTTTGTGCCCGGGCAGCCTCCAGCCCGGACTTCAGTAAGGGTTGTTCAGTCAGTCATGCGTACGGAGAAGCTTGGGCGCGCCGTGCGGGCCGCTCATGCTTGAGCGGCCCGCAACGGGCGGGCGTTACTTGAGCCCGGTGGTGGCGATGCCGTTGATGAGGTACTTCTGGCCGGCGATGAAGAAGCCGATGATGGGGGCGATGGACACCACGGACATGGCGAACATGGGGCCCCACATGCTTTGGCCTTCCGAGTCCATGAAGGCGCGCAGCGCCAGTGGAACCGTGTAGAGGTCCTGGTTCTGGATGTACAGCAGTGGGCCGAAGAACTCGTTCCAGGTGGAGATGAAGGTGAAGATGGCGGTTGTGGCCATGGCGGGCACGCACAGGGGCATGATCACGCGCAGGAATGTCCGGAAAGGGCCGCAGCCGTCGATCTGGGCGGCGTCGTCGAGTTCCTTGGGCAGCGCCTTCATGAACTGGACCATCAGGAAGATGAAAAACGCGTTGGTGGCCATGAAGTTCGGCACGATCAGCGGCAGGTATGTATCAAGCCAGCCCAGCTGGGAAAAGATAATGTACTGCGGCACCAGGAGCACGTGGCCGGGCAGCATCAGGGTTCCCAGCATCAGTGCGAAGAAGAGCTTCCGGCCGGTGAACTCCATCCGGGCGAAAGCGTAGGCGGCCAGGGCACAGGAGAAGATGTTGCCGATGATGGAGAACACCACCACGATCAGGGAATTGATCAGGTAGACGTGGAACGGCTGGTTCAACGCCGTCCAGCCCTGTTCATAGTTGCTGAAGTCCCAGTTCTCCGGCCACAGCCCAAGCTGGCGGAAGATGTCGTTGCTGGGTTTGAAGGAGCTGGAGATCAGCCACAGCAGCGGGTACAGCATCACCAGGCCTACCAGGCACAGGATCAGGTGGCGGGAGAAGCGGGTGCCGGATGTGCCGGTCAGGGCATCTTC
>DATCVX010000232.1:0-5848 GCA_036566705.1 Arthrobacter sp.
TCCAACACCGAGCCGTTCCTTCGCCTGAACGCTGAAGCAACCGACCAGGCGACGATGGAACGCGTGCGCGACCGCGTTCTGTCCCTTGTCCGGGGCTAGGGCAGCAGTGGCTGACGACTCCCCGGCTCCCAGCGGCGATACGGCGGGTTCGTGGCGGGACTCCGTCCCTGAGGCCACGGCCACCGACCTGGAGAACCTGCTGGGCACCGGGGTGGGTGCGGCGCAGGAGCAGCTCCAGCGCAACGGCGGCTTCCTGCCGTTCGCTCTGGTGGTGGAGAACGACGGCGAGGTCCGGCTGGTGGCAGTGACTCCGGCGGACGTCGAGGATGACTCGGACGCCGACTTCGACGCCGACGCCATGATCAGCGACCTCACGGATGCACTGCGGCAGAACCGTTCCGAATTCCGGGCCACTGCGATCGTGTGCGACATCCTCCTGGTGGAGGAGGAGTCGGATGCCATCCACGTCGCCACAGAACACCGGGACGGGTCAGTTTTCGCCGCAGTCCTCCCCTACTCGGCCAACAAGTCGACATCCGAATGGGAATTTGGCCAGCTCGCAGCTGACACCAACGAACCCTCCATCTGGGTGGACTAGACCGGCGCAGCCATGAAGATCAATGCATTTGCAGATGTCAGCCTGCGGGCAGTCATGGTGCTGGCCGCCGCACCGGAAGGCATCCTCCTCACCACGCAGAACATCGCCGACGCCGTGGGCACGCCCTACAACCACGTCAGCAAGGCGATGGCGAAGCTGCGCGGCCTCGGCCTGATCGACGTGGAGCGCGGCCGGGCCGGAGGATCAAGGCTAAGCGCTGCCGGCCGCCGGGCGACGGTGGGCCAGATCCTGCGCCAGCTGGACACGCGGTCAGACGCGGCCGAGTGTGTGGCGCCCGGCGGCCCTTGCCCGCTGATCAACGAGTGCAAGCTCCGGGCCGCATTGGCCCGCGCCCGTGAGGCGTTCTACCGCGAACTCGATTCCGTGGTGGTGGCGGAACTTCCGGGTTCCGCCCAGATGGCTCCTGTTTTCCAACTGATCGGCCTGCGCCCTGGGCTATGATCGGGGCGTTGGCCACCGTCCGATTTGATTCCATTTTCTACAAGGTGTAGAACTTGAGGCATGAATACTTGTATTTCACATACGAGTATTCACCCGGCCGGACGAAGGCCCCGTTCCCCCTACCTCAGGAGTACACATGCTCTCGGACAAATCCCGCCCCGTCATTGAGGCCACGCTGCCGCTCGTCGGTTCGCGGATCGGCGCCATCACTCCCAAGTTCTATGCACGGCTTTTCGCCGCCCACCCGGAACTCCTGGACGGCCTCTTCAGCCGCTCCAACCAGCGCTCGGGCGACCAGCAGCAGGCACTGGCCGGAAGCATCGCCGCTTTCGCCACGCACCTGGTCAACAACCCGGGAACCCTCCCCGAAACCGTACTGTCCCGCATCGCCCACCGGCACGCGTCGCTCGGCATTTCCGAACCCCAGTACCAGGTGGTCTACGAGCACCTCTTCGCCGCCATCGCCGAAGACCTGGCCGAGGTCATCACACCGGAAATCGCGGAAGCCTGGACCGAGGTGTACTGGCTGATGGCCGACGCGCTGATCAAGCTCGAGAAGGGCCTCTACGCCGCCCAGGCCAACGGCAAGATGTGGACCCCCTGGAAAGTTGCCGCCAAGACCCCGGCCGGCACCGGCTCCATGACCTTCACCCTCGAACCGGCCGACGACACCCCCGTCACGCCGGCCCTGCCCGGCCAGTACGTCAGCGTCAAGGTCCAGCTCTCCGACGGACTCCGCCAGGTCCGGCAGTACTCACTATCCGGCGACTCCGGCACCAGCCGGTCCTTCACCACCAAGCTCGACGACGGCGGCGAGGTCTCCCCCGTCCTGCATGGCACCGTAGAGGTCGGCGACGTCCTGGAGATTTCCAACCCGTACGGCGAGATCACGCTCAAGGACGGCGACGGCCCGGTTGTCCTGGCGTCGGCCGGAATCGGCTGCACGCCCACGGCATCCATCCTCCGTTCACTTGCCGAGTCGGGTTCCGCCCGCCAGGTGCTCGTCCTGCACGCCGAAAGCACCATGGAGAGCTGGGCGCTGCGCGGACAGATGACGGACGACGTCGAGCGCCTCGCCGGTGCCGACCTCCAGCTGTGGCTTGAGCAGCCCGAGCCGGGAACCAGGGAGGGCTTTATGTCGCTGCGTGAAGTGGACCTGCCGGCCAACGCGTCCCTCTACCTCTGCGGGCCGCTGCCGTTCATGAAGCACATCCGCAACGAAGCCATCAACGCGGGCATCCCCGCCACGAAGATCCACTACGAGGTCTTTGGCCCGGACATCTGGCTGGCCAGCTGATTAACCTACGACGGCGGCCCCGCACCTTTTCTACAAAAGGTGCGGGGCCGCCGTCGTACTTGGAAAACCGGGACTTAGCCCAGGCGCGACTTCAGGCCGGCGAGCTCAGCCTGCAGTGCGTCAGGCAGGGAGCCGCCGAAGTTGGCGAACCAGTCCTCGATGGACGCGAGTTCGGTCTCCCATTCGGCCGGGTCCACGCGGACAGCTTCTTCAACCTGTGCCGGAGTCATGTCCAGGCCCTTAAGGTCGATGGAGTCACCGGTGGGAACAAAGCCGATGGGCGTCTCGACCGCGTCAGCCTTGCCTTCGAGGCGTTCGATGGCCCACTTCAGGACACGGGCGTTGTCGCCGAAGCCGGGCCAGGCGAACCCGCCCTGGGCGTTGCGGCGGAACCAGTTGACCAGGAAGATCTTGGGCAGCCGCTCAGGGTTGGCCTTGGCAGACAGGTTGACCCAGTGGTTCAGGTAGTCGCCTGCGTCGTAGCCGATAAACGGCAGCATGGCCATGGGGTCGCGGCGGACCACGCCCACGGCTCCGGCTGCCGCAGCAGTGGTTTCCGAGGACAGGGTGGAACCCATAAAAATACCGTTGGACCAGCTGCGCGCCTCGGTGACCAGCGGGATGGTGGTCTTGCGGCGGCCGCCGAACAGGATCGCGGAAAGCTCCACACCGTTCGGGCTGTGGTACTCCTCGGCCAGCATGTCGATCTGGTCGATCGGCGTGCAGAAGCGCGAGTTCGGGTGGGCCGCAGGCTTGTCCGAGTCCGAAGTCCAGGAGTTGCCCTGCCAGTCCGTCAGGTGCGTGGGCACTTCCTCAGTCATGCCCTCCCACCACACGCCGCCGTCGTCGGTCAGCGCGACGTTAGTGAAGATGCTGTTTCCCTTGGCAATGGCACGCATGGCGTTGGGGTTGGTGCCCCAGCCCGTGCCGGGTGCCACACCGAAGAGACCGGCTTCAGGGTTAACGGCGCGGAGCTCGCCTTCCTTGCCGAAGCGCATCCAGGTGATGTCGTCACCCAGGGTCTCCACCTTCCAACCCTCGATCGTGGGATCGAGCAGCGCGAGGTTGGTCTTGCCGCAGGCGGACGGGAAGGCAGCCGAGACGTAGTAGGTCTTCTGCTCGGGGGAGGTCAGCTTCAGGATGAGCATGTGCTCGGCCAGCCAGCCTTCGTCGCGTGCCATCACGGACGCGATGCGCAGGGCGTAGCACTTCTTGCCCAGCAGCGCGTTTCCGCCGTAGCCGGAGCCGAAGGACCAGATGGAGCGCTCTTCGGGGAAGTGCACAATCCACTTGTCCGGGTTGCACGGCCACGGCACGTCAGCGTCGCCGGCTTCGAGCGGCGCGCCCAGGGAGTGCAGTGCCGGAACGAAGAACGCATTGGTCTCGGTAATGCGGTTCAGGACATCGGTGCCAATGCGGGCCATGATGCGCATGGAAGCAACAACGTAGGCGCTGTCGGTAATTTCGACGCCGAATTTGGGATCTTCGGCGTCCAGGTGGCCCATGACGAACGGGATGACGTACATGGTGCGGCCGCGCATGGAGCCGGCGAACAGACCGCGCAGCTTTTCCTTCATTTCAGAAGGAGCCATCCAGTTGTTGGTGAAGCCGGCGTCGTGCTCGTTTTCAGAGCAGATGAAAGTCTGCTCTTCGACCCGGGCTACGTCCGCAGGGTCAGAGAACGCAGCGAAAGAGTTGGGGAACAGCTCCTGGTTCAGGCGCGTCAGCGTTCCGGCTGCCACGAGTTCATCCGTGAGTCGCGTGTATTCCTCTTCGGATCCGTCAACCCAGTAGATCCGGTCGGGCTGCGTTAGCTCAGCAACCTCTTCGACCCATGCCAGCAGTGCAGCATGCGTGGTGGGTGCTTTCTCAAGCAGCGGCTGTTGTGCCAGATCGCCCATTGCGGTTCCCTTCCTCGGGTTCATCGGTGTGAGCTAAATGCTATGGGCCGGGAGGGCTATGGTTTTTGGGCCCGGACTGCTCGATGCTGATCGTTTGGAGTGGAAACCGCGTAAATTCAACAAAAAGGCCCGCAAAACAGGGCAATTAAGTGACGAAGGTCACCTAGACCGGTCTAGTCGCCTAGATTACACACGTTTCGATTTGGTACTACGGCCCACCCTCGCGTAAAGTAATTCGAGGTTCGGGGAGAGCAGAGATGTTCTTCAAGAAACAAGATGCGCCCATAGCTCAGCTGGATAGAGCGTCTGTCTACGGAACAGAAGGTCAGGGGTTCGAATCCCTTTGGGCGCACAAACAAAGAGGTCCGCACCGGTTCGCCGGTGCGGACCTCTTGCGTTAACCGCTCCCGGCGTAGGCTGGTGCCATGACGCCCGGGCCCTTTGAACGCGAATTCGATGTCATCGTGATCGGCGCAGGCGCCGCCGGCGAAAACGTGGCGGACCGGGTGGTCCAAGGCGGGCTGACGGCGGTCCTCGTTGAGGCGGAGCTGGTGGGCGGCGAATGTTCCTACTGGGCCTGCATGCCGTCCAAGGCACTGCTCCGGCCCGGCACCGCCCTCCATGGGGCACAGACGGTGCCAGGCGCAGGAGAGGCCGTCACCCGCACCCTCGAAGCCGCCGCGGTACTCAGGCGGCGCGACTACTTCACAGCGAACTGGCAGGACGACAGCCAGGTGAAGTGGGTGGAGGACACCGGGATTGAACTCATCCGCGGCCACGGCTGGATCACCGCCGCGCGCGCCGTGGAAGTGGCCGGACTTGACGGCAACACCTACATCCTGACGGCGCGGCACGCCGTCGTCCTGGCCACAGGCTCCACGCCCAACATGCCTCCGATCGAGGGGCTGGCCGATGAACAGGTGTGGGGCACCCGCGAAGCTACGTCGGCCAAGGAAGTGCCCGATCGCCTCGCGGTCGTCGGTGGCGGGGTCGCGGGCGTTGAGCTGGCGCAGGCCTTTGCCAGGCTTGGCTCGGAGGTCACCCTCGTGGCCCGGAGCCGGCTGCTGGGGAGCTTCCCCAAGGAAGCCGCCCAGCTGGTGCTGGCCGGCCTGCGCGCGGACGGCGTGGAGGTCCGCCTCCACACTTCCACCGAGCGCATCAGTGGAAACGGGGACGGCAAGTTCACGCTGACCCTGGGTGACGGGGCTTCCGTCGTCGCCGAGAAGGTCCTGATATCCACCGGCCGCCACCCGGCGCTGGAAGGCCTCGGGCTGGAAAGCATAGGCCTCGGCGCCCCGGACGGTAGCCCGCTGACGCTGACCGCCGATTCCACCGGGCTGGTGAACGGCATGCCCGACGGCGACCCGTGGCTTTACGCCGTAGGCGACGCCGCCGGAAACAACCTCCTCACCCACCAGGGCAAGTACGAAGCGCGCGCCACGGGCGATGCCATCGCCGCGCGGGCCAAGGGTGAGCTGAGCGGCGAGCCTGCGCCGTGGAGCCGCTATGCGCAGACTGCCAACCAGCACGCCGTACCCAATGTGGTGTTCACGGATCCGGAACTGGCTTCAGTGGGCCGGACCCTGGAAC
>DATCVX010000233.1:0-2972 GCA_036566705.1 Arthrobacter sp.
AGGTACCAGGTCAGGGCAGTGTGGGTGGTCAGCAGCAGGGAGTCCTGCCCCTTGGCGTCCAGGATCTCCAGGACGCGGCGCCGCTTGATCTCGCGGTCCGCTGTGGAGGCGGGTGCCGTCCGCGTGCCGGTGGACTGGGCGCCGGCGGGCGGCGCCAGGAGTGGGGCTGGTGTGGTGGTGGTCTGGCTCATGAGTTGTCCCCCTGCGTCTTGATCAATGTTTCGATGTCTTGCGTACCCAAAATCCCGTCAGCGATGAACACGGTGACGCTGCGGCGTACCGCGGTGCCGGGTTCAGCGATCACGGGGGCGTCCCAGGCCAGCGACTGGCCAACACCCGGGTAGCCGTCCACGCGGACGAACCACGGGTCCGTGGAGCCTTCCGAAGCGACGAAAACCAGCGTGGCGGCACCGCCGGCACTGTCTTCCGTGCCGCCGTCGTCCGTTCCTGGGCTGAAGCTGCCGGACCAGGCGAGCCACGGCGTGACGCTTCCGTGCACCGTGTCTTCACCCGCCCCCGCAGGCGTCCACACCGTTGCCCCGGGGCATTCCGGAAGGCGCCAGAAGAATCCGCCGTAACCGCCCTGGTGGCGGCCGTTGGAACCGGGGCTGCCCAGGCTCACCGGGTGATCGCCGGCGGGGGAGAGCGCAAAGTCCAGGGTGAGGCGCCAGGCAGAGGAGCCTGCCGCAGCCCACGTCCAGGTGCGCTGCTCGGCCAGGACGGGAGCGCCGTCGGGTCCGTTCCAGGACAGGGTCTCGGCCAGCCGGCCGTCCTGCCGCGACGGTTCGCCGGTGCGGACGATGGCGCCGTGGTCCGGGCGCCAGACGTATTCGCCGGCCGCGCGGGTGTACGTGCGGCCGCCCCAGAAGTTGACGCCGTCCACGTCCTGCAGGGCCACGCCCACGCCCAGGTGCCACACGTGGTCCAGCGGCTGGTGGTCGGTGACCACCGTGCCCGCCAGCGTGCGGACGGGATGGAGGTAGGGGCGGGGCGAGGACACAGCCCGGATGTGGCTGCCGTCCTGGTAGTCCGCCACGGCGTGCCCGGCAATGTCGAAGGTCTGCACGGGCGGGAGGCTGCGGGCCCAGGGGACGCCAAGCTCGGCAAAGGTGGCCTGGGCCTTGGCCGCGCGTTCGATGAGTTCAGGGATGCCGTTGACGACGGGGTGGGCGTCGTCGCCGTCGCCCTTCCACGTAATGTGCGCAGCCGGGATTTCCTGCGGTTCCGGAGCCGTGCGGATGGCTTCCAGCACGGACGTGAACGCGCCCGTGTCCGCCAGGCCGCAGAGCAGGGGAGCGCCGGTGCCTCGGGCCGCGAGCAGGTTCTCCAGCAGGTCGGTCCGCCCGAACGTCTCGCGGCGCTCCCCTGCCGCGGTGGTGGTGACCACTTCGTCCTCGGTGTAGTAGAACGTGATGTCGCCCTTTGTGCCGTGAACGGTCACCGAGGGGTTCTGCTGGTCCGGCGCGCAGAGGGTCAGTGCGCACAGCAGGCTCTGCCCGGCTTCAGTACGCACGCGGATGACGGAGGTGTCGTCGCTCTGGGTGTCGTTGGCCCGGTAGAGGTCGGTCTCCACGGACTCGACGTCGGCCAGGGTGTGCGCGCCGGCCATATGCAGTCCGGTGGCCACCGCATGCGCCAGCGCGTTGGTGGCTACGCCGTCCACCACGTCGGTTCCTTCGAGGCTGCGCTTGCCCGCCCAGCGGGACCGCTTGAAGTACCCCTTGGTCCGCAACCACATGCCCTGTGCACTCAGGCCAAGGACATCCCCGATCTCACCGGACGCGATCGACTCCCGGATCGCGGGCAGGGCGAGGGACCCCAGGCTCTGGAAGCCCACCTGGACGAGCTTTCCCGAAGCCTCAGCCGCAGCTAGGACCTCCTGGAACTGCGCCATGGACGCCACCGGGGGCTTTTCCACATACACGTCGCATCCCGCCGCCAGCGCGGCAAGCGCCAGGGGCGCGTGCGTCTGGATGGGGGTGGCCAGGATGACCACATCAGGCGCCGTTCCTGAGGCCAGCAGTTCGTCCAGCGTGGTGAAGACAGCCACGGAACTGCCCAGCTTGCCGTCCTGCGGAGGATTGGGATCCGCAACCGCCACGAGTTCGACGGCGCCGGCCGCCTCCAGCCGGGCAAGGTTGGCCAGGTGCCGCTCGCCGAAGCCGTGGACGCCCACCAGCGCTATCCGCGGATGGGCAGCCGGAGTGGCGGCCGGGCCGGTTCCCGCGGCAGAGTGCGGTGCTGTGGTGTCTGGTGCCGCGAAGGCTGATTGCTGAGTCATCGATGGTCCTCGGTGCCTAATTGGTGGAACGGGTTGAGTGGTGGACCGCGGGGCTTCCGGCGCCCAGGGCCCTGGAGAGGTAGCTGATGGCTTCATTCTGCATCTCTGCGGTGAAGACGTGCCCGCCCGGCCAGAAGCTGCCGGTGTAGGAGCCGGCCGGGTGGATCGACTCCAGGATCCGGTGGGCGTCGCGCATGCCGTCCTCGGGAAAAAGCTGGTCCGCCAGGGCGTACTGCACCAGGAATCCGTCGGCGCCGGACCTCGCGGTAAGCTCCGGCCAGTCGCCCAGTTTCCAGAGCCCCGGCGTCTGGAGCAGCCAGGAATGGGCGTCCAGATAGGCGGGCAGGAGGGATCCGAACGTGGCCATCATGCACGTCACCACGTAGCTCTTGATCCTCGGGCTCAGGGCCGCCAGCGTGAGCGACCGCCCGCCGCCGCCGGAGAAGCCGATGCAGCCCAGCCGCGCCGGATCCACCCCGGGAAGTGAGCCGAGGATGTCCAGTGCCGCGAGGTCGTCATGGGCCACCATCCCGGCGAGGCTGGTGCCGAGCAGGCCTGCCGCCTTGGCCACGGTGTCCTCGTGGAAACCTGCCGCTGCGTTGTACAGATCGGCATCGGTTGGTTCGACGCCGTCCTCCCGCCACTGCGACTTCCTTGCCTCCAGTGCGGAGGCAGTCCGCCACGGCGGCAC
>DATCVX010000234.1:0-3240 GCA_036566705.1 Arthrobacter sp.
TCGCCTCCGCCCTGCTGGAAGCCGTGTGGGCTACGGCCCTTGGCCTGTCCGACGGCTTCACCCGCCCGCTCCCCACCATCGTTTTCGCCGTGACGGCCACGCTGAGCATGGTCGGCCTCGGGCTCGCCATCCGCAGCATCCCGCTCGGCACCGCCTACGCCGTCTGGGTGGGGATCGGGGCTGCCCTGACGGTCGGCTGGGCGATGGCCACCGGCGTCGAACCTTTCAGCGTTTTGAAGGTGCTCTTCATCGCCGGGATTGTGGGTTGCGCGGCGGGGTTGAAGTCCCTGCCCGCCGGTGCGAATGTCCGGAAAGACCAACCGGTTTAGGCTTTTGCCATGGACTCCCCCGAGATGAAGCAGGCGCTCGCCACGCTCAAGCAAAGGCTCGACGGCGGCCGGCGGACGTTGCTGGGCATCACCGGGTCCCCCGGCTCCGGGAAGTCGACTTTCGCATCCTGGCTCCAGCAGCAATTCGGCGCGGACCAGGCCGTGGTGGTTCCCATGGACGGTTTCCACCTGGGCAACGCGATCATCGACGGCACCCCGCTGCGGCAGCGTAAGGGAGCCATGGACACGTTCGACGTCGGCGGGTACCTCTCGCTGCTGCAGCGGCTGGTGCGTCGGGACGAGGCAGTGGTGTACGCCCCGGAATTCCGCCGCACGCTGGACGAGCCGGTGGCGGCGTCGATCGCCGTCCCCGCGTCCGTGCCGCTGGTGATCACCGAAGGCAACTACCTGCTCGCAGAGACGCCGGAGTGGAAGGACGTCCGGGCGCAGCTGGACGAGGTCTGGTTCATGGACACACCACCCGCGCTTCGGCTGGGCCGGCTGGTGGACCGGCACGTGGAATTCGGCATGGAACGGACGGCCGCCGAGGCGTGGGCCCTGGGCCCGGACCAGACGAACGCGGTGATGATCGAGTCCACACGCCAGGGAGCGGACCGGATCATCCCATGGGGCTAGGAGGGCCGGCCAGGAATACTGCGGCCGGGGCCGGGGTTCTTGGCTGGGACACACAAATGAACGGAGCGCGCTCATGACTGCACCATTGGTTCACCTTGGCGACGGCCTCATGGTCAGTCCCCTGGGCTTCGGCGGAATGGCCCTCACGCCGGTCTATGGCGAGGTTGACCCGAACGAGTCCCTCAAAACCCTGCACCATGCCGTGGATGCCGGCGTCAGCTTTATCGACACCGCTGACATTTACGGCGGAGGCAGCAACGAGGAACTCATCGCCAGGTTGCTGAAGGACCGCCGGGGTGAAGTGCAGCTCGCCACCAAGTTTTCCCTGGTGGGCAATCCGGCGGACGGCTACACGGACATCCGGGGCGACGCCGCCTACGTCCGGCACGCCGTCGACGCCAGCCTGAAACGCCTGGGCACGGACGTGATCGACCTCTACTACATGCACCGCCGTGACCTCCGCGTTCCGATTGTGGAAACCGTGGAGGCCATGGCGGGGCTGGTGCAGCAGGGCAAGGTCAGACACCTTGGCCTGTCAGAGGTGACCGCGACGGAACTGGCCGAAGCCCATGCCGCCCATCCGATCGCCGCGGTCCAAAGCGAATGGTCCATCTGGAGCCGCGACGTGGAACGCAACGTTGTTCCGGCCGCGGCTGGCCTGGGTGTGGGCTTTGTGCCGTATTCGCCGTTGGGCCGGGGATTCCTCACTGGCACCGTGGACGCATCCAGCCTCGGAGCCAATGACTTCCGACGCCGGATCCCCCGCTTCGCAGAGGAAGCCGCCGACGCCAACCAGGGAGTGGTGGCAGCAGTGCGGTCGGTCGCCGCGGAGCTGTCCGCGACGCCTGCCCAGGTGGCACTCGCCTGGCTGCTGGCCCAAGGCAAGCGGCTGGGTCTGGCCGTGGTCCCCATCCCCGGCACGCGCAAAACGCACCGGATCGACGAAAACCTGGGCGCCCTGGCCCTGGACCTGACCCCGGCGCAACTGGACGCCTTGGACCAGGCCGCGGACGCCGTCGTCGGCTCCCGCTCGGCGGACCCAACCTGGGTGTCGCAGGGCCGTGAATAAACTGAAGCGCATGGACACGCTCATTCACGACTTACAGGACATCACCATCCGCCGGATTTCGGTCAGCGCGATGGACAACAACGTGTACGTGCTGACCGCCAAGGCGTCCGGCGCGCAACTGCTCATTGATGCCGCGGACGACCTTCCGGCCATCCAGGCATTACTGCAGGACGCCGGCGCGGACACCGCGGCCACTCCCAAACTGGAGCTGATCGCCACCACGCACCAGCACTGGGACCACGTCCGCGCACTGCCTGCCCTGGTGGACGCCACCGGCGCCAGGACGGCGGCCGGAACGGACGACGCCCCGGAGCTTCCGGTGAAAGTGGAGGTACTGCTGGACCATGGCGACGTCGGCAACTTCGACGGCTTCGATGTGACAGCAGTGCACCTGCGCGGGCACACGCCCGGCTCAGTGGCTTTGGTCTACCAGGATCCGGCCGGGCCCGCCCACATCTTCTCCGGGGATTCGCTCTTTCCCGGCGGCGTGGGCAACACCCAGAAGGATCCTGAGAGGTTCAACCAGCTGATCAGCGATGTCAGCGAGCGGCTGTTTGATGCTTATCCGGATGACACCGTGGTGCATCCGGGCCACGGCAAACCCACCACCCTGGGCGCGGAACGCCCGCACCTTCAGGAGTGGCGCGCCCGCGGCTGGTAAACAAAACGGTGGTTGAGCTTGTCGAAACCGAGGTTTCGACAAGCTCAACCATCGATCACTTCTACCTAGCGGCTGCGGCGTTCGTTCGACGCCGGAGCTGACGCACGGCGCGGGCCGCTGCGGGCCGGACGGCCGTTGCCGCCGCCGTTGCCTGCGTAGGATCCGCCGGACGTTCCGCCAGTGTTGGAGGACCAGACTGCCTTGTTGCCGCCGTTGCCGCCACCGGCTGCGCCTGCACCTGCGGAGCGCTGTCCGCCGCCAGTGCGGGCGCCTGCACCGGCGCCGGCTGCTGCGCGCTGGCCCGTTGCCGGGCGTCCGCCGCGCTGTCCGCCGGAGGTAGCCGGGCGACCGGTGCCGCCACGGGGAGCATCGTTGCGGGTCAGACGTGAATCTGCGCGTCCGTCGGAACCGCGGCCAGCCGATGAGCGGCCACCTGCCGCGGGGACGTCGTTGCGGTGCGTGGAGGCAGCCGGAGCGCGGCCGCGGGAGTTGCGGCGTGCCGCCGCGGCTGCCTGGGCGCGGTCCTCATTCTGCTCCAGGACACG
>DATCVX010000235.1:0-8421 GCA_036566705.1 Arthrobacter sp.
GACCAAACGTGCCGAGATCAACAGGATCGGCGGACCCGCCTACCTGCACGAACTCATCCAGACCGTGCCCACGGCAGCCAACGCCGGCTACTACGCCGAAATCGTGGCCGAACGCGCCGTGCTGCGGCGCCTGGTCAACGCCGGAACCAAGATCGTCCAGCTGGGTTACGGCTCCGACGGCGAAGTGGAAGACCTCGTCAACCAGGCCCAGGCCGAGGTTTACGCTGTGGCCGAGCGCCGCACCGCCGAGGACTATGTTGTCCTGAAGGACGTCATGGAATCCACGGTTGACGAGATCGAAGCCTCGGGCCACCGTGGCGAAGGCATGACCGGGGTGCCCACCGGGTTCTACGAACTCGACGAACTCACCCACGGCCTGCACCCCGGCCAGATGATCGTCATCGCTGCCCGCCCGGCAGTTGGCAAGTCCACGTTCGCGCTGGACTTCGCCCGTTCGGCGGCCATCAAGAACAACCTGGCCACCGTGATGTTCTCGCTCGAAATGGGGCGGAACGAGATCGCGATGCGCCTGCTGTCCGCCGAGGCCACTATCGGGCTGCAGGACCTCCGCAAGGGCACCATCAAGGACGAGCAATGGTCCAAGATCGCCACCACCATGGGCCGGATGAACGATGCCCCCCTGTTCATCGACGACAGCCCCAACATGTCGCTGATGGAAATCCGTGCCAAGTGCCGGCGCCTGAAGCAGCAGCACGACCTCAAGCTCGTGATCCTGGACTACCTCCAGCTCATGAGCTCCGGCAAGAAAGTGGAATCCCGCCAGCAGGAAGTCTCGGAATTCTCCCGTGCGCTCAAGCTTCTTGCCAAGGAACTCCAGGTCCCGGTGATTGCGCTGTCACAGCTGAACCGTGGTTCCGAACAGCGCCAGGACAAGCGGCCCATGGTCTCGGACCTTCGTGAATCCGGCTCCATCGAGCAGGATGCCGACATGGTGATCCTGCTGCACCGCGAGGACGTCTACGACAAAGAGTCACCCCGCGCCGGCGAGGCGGACATCCTGATCGCCAAGCACCGTAACGGCCCCACCAAGGACATTGTGGTGGCCTTCCAGGGCCACTACTCCCGGTTCGCCAACATGGCAGCCGACGCCGGCGGCGGCGGCTTCTAAGGTCCGGTCACCGCAGGGCGCGGCCGGCTTAGCCCTGGGTGAGCAGGTGGTTGGGCAGCCGGTTCCCGGGGGCCGTGCCCCGGATTTCCAGCAGCTCGCGTGCGTGCGCGTGCAGCCGCTTGTCCTCCTCCGAGACCGGCACCCAGCGGGGGATGGGCACCGACGTGCCTTCGGCGTCGCGCGCCACCATCACAGTGAGGCAGTACGTGGTGAGGTTCAGTTCCTTGCCCTTGGGATCCCCGGAGCGGACGTGTACGGCAATGTGCATGCCTTTGGTCCCCGTGTAGACCAGCCGCGCCTCCACTTCCACGACGTGTCCGATGAGCAGCGGACGGTAGAACCGGACGCCGCCCGAGAAAACCGCCACGGTATCCTTCCCGCAGTACCGTGATGCGCAGACATAGGCGGCTTCGTCGATCCACTTCATGACAATCCCGCCGTGGACCTTGCCGCCCCAGTTCACATCCGTGGGCGCCGCCATGAACCGCAGCGTGACGCGTTCGGCCGTTCCGGCGTCGGTATATTCCTGTGCGTTCATGGCCTCGACGATCTGTTCACGGACCTTGACCCGGGCCAGGGCATGGTCGCGCTGTTCGATCTCTTCGGCTGTGACCGGCTCAAACTGTTTGACGGGGATGGGCTTGCCGTCCTCGCCCACGGCCACAAAAATCACCATGCACTGGCTGCTCATGGAGGCCGGGCCGCCCTTGGGATCCCCGGACGAGACGACCGTGCGGATGTGCATGGAGGACCGTCCCGTGTACACGATGGTGGCCTCAACCTCCACCATGTCGCCGCTGTTGACCGGGTCCGCGAAGTGGATGTTGCCCACGTAGGCGGTGACGCAGTAGGACTTGGCCCAGCCGACGGCGGCCGCATATGCGGCCTTGTCCACCCACTCCAGGACGGTCCCGGCGTCCACGGACCCGCTGTGGCCCACATCCATGGGGGCGGCCAGGAAGCGGAGGGTTACGGAGTTGGCTGCGGTCTCAGTCATGCTGCGATCTTACTGACGCGACCGGTTACCCGGGGGTTGGGGCTGACACATAGCCGCAACAGGAACTGCCCCGCCCGCCACTTTCGGCGGACGGGGCAGTCCTGTTTATTGGTCAGGCCTTACGGCCCGCGGTTACTTCGCGCCGGTGTAGGTGATGTCCGGCTGCGCGGGCAGGTCCATGCCGACCCCGATGTAGAAACTGGGGTGCGGCGGCTGGTTGTAGGCGATGTTCTCGCGTGCAACGGACTGCCGGTACACCGGATCGTGCATCAGCGTCCGGAGGCGGACGTCGGTGCCGGCTGTGGTGGTGTAGATCCGCAGTTCGGTGCTGTCCGACGACGGCCAGGCCAGTTCCTCACGCCAGTCACCGAGGAGATCGGCCTGGATGGCCGGGGTTCCTTTGGTGCTGTTGTTGGACTTCGAGCCGGCGGCTGTCAGATGCCGGTCGCTGGATTCGGTTTCCCAGTTCCACTTGGAGATGGTGGGCGTTCCCTTGCTCGTGGTGGCGTCCCAGTCGTGGTCAACGATCTCCCGGAGCAGGTCACCGTCCCACCATGCCAGGAAGTTGGCTGCCGGGATGTTGTTGGCGATCAGTTCACCCTTGGCTGAGCGCAGCTCACCGACGGGCGAGTTCCAGGCGGCGTCGCCGCCGATCGCCCAGCCCTCGGCCCCGGCGTACCGGGGGTCGATGTCGCCGGCGGCCGCGCGGCCGGTGTCCTTGGTGGCCGGGATGCTCCAGAGGACTTCGCCGGTCCGGGAGTCACGGAACGTGGCGCCCTTGTTGCCGCTGGAACCCATGTCCTCGTGGGCCGCGAAGGTTTCGAGTCCGGGCCGGGAGGGGTCCAGGTCGCTCGTGTGGATGGCGTCACCGTGGCCAAGGCCGGTGCTGTAGAGCGGCTTGCCGTTGTCGTCGATGGTCATGGAACCGAAGACGAACTCGTCCTTGCCGTCGGCGTCAACGTCCGCCACGGACAGGTTGTGGTTGCCCTGGCTGCGGTACTGGGCTCCTGCGATGTCTGAATCGAAGATCCAGCGTTTGACGATCTTGCCGCCCACGAGGTCGTAGGTGGCCAGGACGGTCCGGGTGTAGTAGCCGCGGCTGAACATCATGGAAGGGTGTTCGCCGTCGAGGTAGGCGACGGCGCCGAGGAACCGGTCCACCCGGTTGCCGTAGGCGTCGCCCCAGGCTGCCACGTCGCCGCGGGGAGGTTCGTAAGCCACGGTGTCCATGATGGTGCCCGTGGCCCCGTGGAACACTGACAGGAACTCCGGCCCGGTCAGCACGTAGCCGCTGCTGTTGCGGTAGTCCGCAGTGGGGTTTCCGATCACGGTGCCGGCGGCGTCGCGGGTACCGTCCGCCGTCTTCATTGCGACTTCGGCCTTGCCGTCGCCGTCGAAGTCGTAGGCAAGAACCTGCGTGTAGTGAGCGCCGGCGCGGATGTTCGGTCCCATGTTGATCCGCCAGAGCCTGGTGCCGTCCATTGTGTAGGCGTCCACGTAGACAGTGCCGGTGTAGCCCGCCTGCGAGTTGTCCTTGGAATTGGACGGGGACCACATCTGGATGATCTCGTACGTGCCGTCGCCGTCGACGTCGGCAACGCTGGAGTCACCCGCGGAGTAGGTGTACGGCTGGCCGTCCTTCGTGTAATCGTCGGCAGGCTTGTCCAGCTTGACCCCCAGGTAGTCCTGGGCGAGCGGCGTGAACCCGGCGGTGAGCTGGTCCCCGCCGTTGCCCACGGCCTTGACCACATACCGGGACGCGGCGGTGCCTGTTGGGTCGAGGAAGGTGGTGCTGTTCCGGAGGGGCTCCTCGGTGAGCTGGACGCCGTCGCGGATGATGTGGAAGCCGATCTGCTCAGTATCCAGGCCCAGCATTCGCCAGCCCACGCGGACACCCTGGTCGGTCAGGAGCGCAACGGGCGCGCGGTCCAGGTTCTCCAGCTGCCGGTTCACCACGGTGACCTTCTCGGTTCCGATGACCGCCGAGGGTGCGGATTCGCCGCCCTTGTTCACAGTGGTCACGCGGTAGTAGAACTTGATGGTGGTCAGGACTGAGAAGTCCGTGAAGTTCACCTCGGTGGCCCGGCCGGCGTACTCGAACGGCCCGTCAGGGGACGTTGACCGGTAAACCTGGTAGGCGGCCGCTCCGGCGACCTTCTGCCACTTGAGTGAGACGCTGTTCTTCTCGACTGCCTTGACGTCCAGCTTTGCGGTTGCCGCGGGGACCGCCGTGCCCGGGTCCACCAAGGCAACCTCGAAGGTGTTGGACGGAACGGACTCGAGGCCCGTGTTGTCTACGGCCGTGACGAAGTACTTGTACTTCAGGCCGGCGAAGGCCGTGCTGTCGCGGTAGGAAACGGACGTGACGTTTTCCGCGATCAGCTGGGGCCCGGTCTCGAAAGAGGCCTGGCGGAACACCTTGTAGCTCGCCGCGTCTCCCACCGCATCCCAGGCGAGGTCAACGGCCGGCGGTTCAGCGCCGGCATCCACGGCTGTGGTGTGCAGGTTGGTGGGGCCCACCAGCAGTGGTGTGACCTCGAGGCCGTTAAGCCGCTGGCCCGAGCCGCTGATGGTGAGGTTCAGCCGGCCATCGGACACCAGGACCTGGTTGATGATCTTGGTCGCGGATGAGGCCTTGCTGGACGCGACCTGGCCGTAGGGCGTGCCTTCGGCCGCGACGTCGGTCCGGGTTGAGCCGATCCAGTCACTGTGGTACGTCTTCAGCGCGTAGGTGCCGTTCGGGACGTCGAGCTGGAATTCGAAGCTGGAACCGCTGAGGACAAAGTCGCGCAGCAGGTTCGTGGTGACGGCGCCGCGGTCGCGGTCGCTGAGGACGGTGATGTCCTTGAACCCGAAGCCGCGCTCCGGAGTGTAGGCCATGGTCCGGTTGACCTCGGTGTATCCGGCCTCGAGCGGGGCTCCCACCGGGCCGAAATCGAAGCGGTATTTGGCTTCCTTGGTGGTCACGTTCAGGGTGTCGCTGGGTTCGGACAGGCCCTTGCCGTTCATGGCGGCGATGCGGACGTTATAGGCAGTTCCTTCGGCCAGCCCGGAGAGATTGGCCGTTGGGACGGTGGCCGTCGTGGCCAGTGCCCAGGAGCTGTCCGGTTCGGAGGCAAGTTTCCGGTACACCTTGTAGATGTCCGCACCTGCAACGGGCTGCCATTTGAGCAGCGCGCCTGCGTTGGAGACGCTGCCGGCCACCAGGCCCTGCGGCTTCGCGGGAACGGCCGACGGCGGTGCGATCTCCTCAACGTGAGCGGCCAGCGGCAGGCTGAGCTGCTTCACGCTGCCCGCGATCAGGCGGGCAATCTGGATGGCGCCGTATTCCTGGAAGTGCGTGTTGTCCACGGTGCCGGTGGGCCGGTTCGGGTACACGCCGGCGTCGACGTGCAGGAACACGGACTTGGTGTCCTCCGGGCCGATGGCATCGTAATAGGCGCGGCTCAGGGCGGACAGGTCCACCAGGGCCACATTCTCTTCGGTGGCCAGTTCCTGCATCTTGGCCACGTACTCGGGGAAGCTGACGTTGAATTTTCCGGTGGCCTCGTCATAGTCGCGCCGTCCCACCGGGGTGACCAGCACAGGGGTGGCGCCGCGCTGACGGGCACCGTTGACGTAGGTCCGAAGGTATTCCTTGTAGTCCGCCGGGGACGCGTAGCGGTCATCGACGCCGATGGTGGCGTCGTTGTGGCCGAACTGCACCATGAGGTAGTCGCCGGGGTTGATGACCCGCAGGATCTCGTCGAGCCGTCCCTGGCTGATGAAGTTCTTGGAGCTGCGGCCGCCGATGGCGTGGTTCCTGAAGGCCACCTTGTCATCGAAGAAGCGGTCAATCATCTGGCCCCAGCCCGCCTGGGGAACGTAGCCGGCGTCGTAGGTCTGGACGGTGGAGTCCCCGGCAAGGTAGACGCCAGGGTCAGTGGTGGCAGTCCGCGGTGCGCGGGCAGCAATCACGAGTGAGTTGATCCTGGCCGCCGTGCCGGAGAAGTCCAGGTTCAGCTGGCCGTCCACCAGGGAAATGGGAAATTCCATCTCCAGGTACTGGCCGGCAGCCTTGTCCGTGAGCTGGACCTTGGCCATCTTCTCCGCCGTGATGGCGATATTGGTTGCTTCGGCGGCATCTCCGGCGATGAGTTTGACGGTGTAGTCGCCGTTGGGCAGGTCCACCAGGAAGCTGCTGCCCTGTGCCTGGACGAAGTCAGAGCGGAGGGCGTCGCCGGTGCCGCGGTCCACGCCGGACGTCACGGCGGTGTCCGTAAAGCCGAACTTGCCGGCGGCGGAGTACGCAGTGCCGGCGTCAACATGGGTGTAGCCGGCTTCGGTGCTGCCGGGGCCGAAGTCGAAGCGGAATCCGCTGCCCACGGGCGGCAGGGACGTGTTGGCCTCGACGGCCGGCAGGCCGGTGAAAGCGATGGCCGCGGAGGCGACGGCTGCCGTGACGGCTTTGGTGCCCGTGGAAAGGCGCCTTTTGCTGCTGCGGCGCGGAGGGCCGTCCTTGCCGAACGGACTGTCTTGAGGGGGATGGTTCACAAACATCTCCTTTGATGGGCTGTGGCGGTGTCCGACCACTGTGTCGGACCTTGGATCGTTTCAATGCGAACGGAAACTCTACGGATGCTGCTTTGCCTGGGTCGGGGCCGGCCAGCGGACTGGCGGCAGAAGCCGGAACGGAAGGTTGACGCCTCGGTGCTGCGATCCGGGCGGTGATGCGGACCGCCCATGTGATCGCTCACAGGTTTATCAGTGCAACGTTGTAGAGGTCAAGGGTTTCCTGATTGTTTTCTGGGAGTTTTTGATGTCAAGTGTGTTTTTCTGGTGGGAGTGGTGCCGGTAGAAGGTCCCGTCGTGACGCCGCCGACGTCATTCAACTTGCATCACTATTGATAATGACTATCGTTAGCGAAATGACAATCACTCATTCACACCCCAGCCTGCTGCGCCCTAATCGCCCGGCGCTCCCGGCAGTTCTCGCGCTTTCGGCCCTTCTCCTCACGGCGTGCGGTGCCGCCCCCGGCGGGACCTCCGGGCAGTCGCCAAGCGAGGGCGCTGACTCAGCCGGCACCTCCACCTCAGCCACATCAGGGCAGCCGAAGGAAAGCCAGGCACCCGCCCCCCGGCTGGTTATGACCCACGACTCCGGCATTACGGTCCTTGACGCGAAGACGCTCAAAGCGGTGGGGGAAACGCCCCTGGAGGGATTCAACCGCCTCAGTCCGGCCGGGGACGGCCGCCACGTCCTCGTGGCCACCGGCGACTCATTCCGTGTCTTCGACGCCGGCGTGTGGACCGAGGCGCACGGGGATCACGGCCACTCGTATGTCGCAGCGCCTGAGCTCACGGACCGGGCTTTCAGCGCCAGCAAGTCCGGGCATGTGGTCCGCCACGCCGGCAGGACGGTGCTGTTCAGCGACGGTTCCGGCAAAGTGGAGGTCTTCGACCCTGCCACGCTGACGGACGCACTCAAGAGCGGCCTCCCTGCGACTACCGCGTACACCACGCCGGAAGCCCATCACGGCGTCGCTGTCGAGCTGGCGGACGGCAGGCTTCTGGTCACCGTGGGCAACGAGGAGAGCCGTAAAGGCCTGGCCCTCCTGAGTGCGCCGGACGGGCCGGGCGGGGAACGGCGGGAGCTGCTCCGCAACGAGGAATGCCCCGGTGTTCACGGTGAGGCGGTTGCCGGTGAGGAAACCGTGGTGGTGGGTTGCGAGGACGGCATGCTGGTCTACAAGGATGGCGCCATCACCAAGGTTGCCAGCCCCGATCCCTACGGCCGGATGGGCAATCAGGCGGGAAGTGAAGCCTCGCCCGTGATCCTTGGCGACTACAAAGTGGACAAGGAGGCCGAGCTGGAACGGCCCACCCGCATCTCGCTCGTCAACACGGAGACCGGCCGGCTGCAGCTGGTGGAACTTGGGGCCAGCTACTCCTTCCGCTCCCTGGGCCGCGGACCGGCAGGGGAGGCGCTGGTTCTCGGCACCGACGGGGCGCTGCACGTGATCGATCCTCTGACGGGGAACAAAACCGGCTCCATTTCCGTGGTTCCAGCATGGGAGGAGCCCACGGAATGGCAGGATCCGCGGCCCACCCTGTTCGTCCAGGGGGCCATGGCTTACGTTACGGATCCGGCAGGCTCAAAGATCCATGCGGTGGACCTGAAATCCGGCAAGGTGGCGAGGAGCGCCGACCTTGACCGTGTACCCAATGAGCTGACGGGCGTCACTGGCTGACCGTCCCGTAGGCGCGGGAAGAAAAACGACGACGGCGGCGGGGCACCTGGGTGCCCCGCCGCCGT
>DATCVX010000236.1:0-52224 GCA_036566705.1 Arthrobacter sp.
GATGGCCCGGAGCCTGGGGAACAGCCGGGGAAGGCGGGTGGCGGTCACGGCATAGTCAGCGGAGATGGTCTCCTGTGATGCGCCCAACAGGGAAAGCACGACGGCGGCGAACACCCCTGTGCGGTCCTTTCCGGCCGCGCAGTGGAACACTGTGGCGCCCTCGCTCATCGCGACCAGCGTGACCCCCAGCGCGACCTGCCGGGACTGGGTTTCGAGGAGGTCCGCGTACCAGGTGCCCACCAGTTCCGGAGTGGCCGAGGCGGACATGAGTTCGCGGCTGATGTCTTCGGGCATTGACACCGAGGCCGTCAGTGCGAGGTGGTGGTAATTGACGCCGGGCGCGGTCAGGGGACCGCGTCCGGTCAGGAGTGCCTCCTCCGGTGAGCGGAGGTCGATGACGTTGCGGACGCCGTCGTCGAGCATTTGCCGGGCGAAGGCGGCAGGCATGACGGAGACGTCGTCGCTGCGCAGCAGCACTCCGGTGCGCGTGCTGCCGCCGTCGACCGGGAGACCGCCGAGGTCGCGAAGGTTCACGGGCTCAAGGTCTACCGCCGGCTCAGGAATTGCGGCGAGGGTGGATTCGGGCATGCGGGGTTCCTAACTGAGCTTGGCGCGGATGAAGGCGCTGATGCGGTCGATGATGGTGACCAGGACGATGATGCTGATGATGATGGCGCAGAGGTGGCCGTAGTCGTACATGCGCATGGCGGTGGTCAGTTCCAGGCCGATGCCGCCCGCGCCCACGAGGCCCAGGATGGTGGCGCCGCGGACGTTGCCTTCAAACAGGAGGAGTGTGTAGCTCACGAGCAGCGGGGCGGCCTGCGGCAGGACGGCGTAGCTGATGACCTGGCGTTTGTTGGCGCCCACCGCGGTGAGGGCTTCGACAGGTCCGGGCTGGACGGACTCCATCGCCTCGGCGTAGACCTTGCCGATCGAGCCCACGGAGCCCAGCACTATCGCCAGGATCCCGGCGAACGGGCCCAGGCCCACGGCGGAGACGAACATCAGCGCAAAGATCAGTTCGGGGATCGAGCGCAGGACGTTCAGGATGCCCCGGCATGCTGTGTAGACCCACCGTGGCGAGATGTTGCTGGCTGCGCCGAAGCTGAGCAGCAGTGACGCCAGCGCTCCCAGGACTGTGCCCACCAGGGCCATCTGCAGCGTTTCGATGAGGAGCGTGGCGATGATGCCGAACTTATCGAAGGTGGGCGGGAACAGCCGGGAGATGAAGTCGCCCATATTCGGGATGCCGTTGAGGAGCTTGTCCGGGTTGATGCCGGCACCCATGCCCGCCCAGCCAAGGACGACGGCGATGATCACCCAGAGTGCGGCGCCGCGGGGAGTCGGGAGGCTGAACGGGCGGGAGAGCCGTAGGCGGTCCGCCTCCGGCAGGTGGGAGCCGAGCGGCCGGTTCCCGGTGTCCGGTGTCGGCGCTTCGGGATCAGTTTTCGAGGAGTTCAGTGTCGGTGCCATAGACCTGGTGCACCTCCTTTTCGGTGAGATGGGCGGCCGGGCCGGCGTAGACGGTTTCGCCCGAGTGCAGGCCGATGACGCGGTCCGCGTACCGGCGGGCGAGGCCGACGACGTGCAGGCTGACGATGACGGGGATGTGTTCCTCGCGGGCAATGTCGCGCAGGAGGCCAAGGATGTTTCCTGCGAGCCGGGGGTCCAGGGATGCGACGGGTTCGTCGGCCAGGATGAGCCGGGGCTGCTGCATCAGGGCACGGGCGATTGCGACGCGCTGCTGTTCGCCGCCGCTGAGGCTGCGGCAGGACTGTTTCGCCTTGTGGGCCAGCCCGACGCGGTCCAGGAGGTCAAGGGCCATGGTCCGCTGGGCGGTGCTGAACGTGCCGAGCACGTTCAGCGGGCCTGCGGCGTGCAGGCCTCCGGTCAGGACATTGGTCAGCGCGCTGAGCCGGGGCACCAGGTTGAAGTGCTGGAAAACGTACCCGACGTCGGAACGCAGCTCCCGCAGTCCGCTCCCGGTTTGCGCGGCGACGTCGCGGCCGGCCACCGTGAGTGCGCCGGCGGTGAACGGGGCGATGCCGGTGAGCGTCTTCATCAGGGTCGATTTGCCGGAGCCGGAGTGCCCAAGCAGTGCCAGGACCTCACCGGGAAAGACGTCCAGGTCGATACTGTTCAGCGCCACCTGCCCGCCGTACTGGACGCGCAAGGCGCGCGCGTGGACGGTGGGCGTCGCCAGCGAGGCGCTTGCCGCCGTCGTGCGCTGCGTTCTTTCCACCGTGGGGCTGGTCATCGGAGGTCCTCGAGGTCCACGCCGACGGACTGGGCCACGTCCACCAGGGGAGCATAGGTGCTGAACTCCGGGTCCTTAATGGGTTCGCCCTTGAGACCGAAGGTCTTGGCGAGCTTTTCGTTTGCTGCCATGAGGGCGGGAAGCTCGTCTTTGAGGCTTACGCGGGCGCCCTCGTCCAGGTCCTTGCGGACCACGACGGAGATTCCCACCGGGATGGGATCGGACTTGGCGATGATTTTGACGTCCTGGTCGGTGAACACGCCCTTTTCCAGGAAGGTGGGGTAAAGCTGGCGGGCCGTGCAGGCCACGTCCACGCTGCCGTTGGCCATGGCCAACACCGCAGCGTCGTGATTGCCGGCGAACGTGCTCCGATAGTCGGTGCCATCGATGAGACCGGACTTGGCCAGCAGCGATTTCGGCATGAAGTAACCGGTGGTCGAACCCGGGTCCACAAAGGCGACCTGCCGGCCCTTGACATCATCCAGGGTGTTGACGCCGCTGTCGGTCCTGGTCAGGCAGAAGCTGGCGGGCTCGGTGCTGGCGCCCCAGACCAGGAGCGGGTCCACACTGTCCGTCTTGTAGGCGAGGGCGGCGGAGAACTGGCTGAGGACGGCGACGTCCACGGAGCCGTTGCGGACCGCTTCCACCACGCCCAGGTAGTCGGCGGGCTGGAGGTTTTCCACGGTCCGTCCCGTGGCCTGGCCGACCATGCCGGAGAGGTCGCCCATGATGGCCTGCTCTTCGGGATCGTCGGTGCCGGGCGGGGTGGCGAACACGAGTTTGGTGGCGGGGGAGTCCGGCGATGCGCTGGCTCCGCCGGAGCAGCCGGAGATGGCGAGCAGGCCGATCAAGGATGCGGTGATGATTCCTGCACGAGCGTGCATTGTGGTGCCTTCCGTCAGTGTTGGGGTGACGGAATTACGAAACCACCGGTATCTGAATCGGAATTACGAGACTGCCATACCTTGAATGTCGCGGAGGTTAACAGTTAGGCCAGGCGGCACACCGCAGCTCAGCACCTCTCCGCATCGGGTAACAATTCGTGGTCCGCGGGCGTAGGATCGGGCCATGAATGACCCCGCACACGGGGAGGTGAGGCAACGGCTGGAGATGCTGACGCCACTGTTCCAGAGCCTCGGGACCAGGACCCTGGAAACTTACTCCAAGGCTGGAATCCTTGACGCCTTGGCCGATGTCTCCTTCCCGGTTTCGGACGCAGTCTTCACCCGTGGGGTCGAGGGCTATTCGTACCACCCGCACGGCCCTGTGTATTTCACCGTCACCAGGACGGGGATTTTGGAACTCGCCGGACCGGGCGCCGGGCTTCCGCTCGCCGAGGCCCTCGCAAACTACGTGCAGCTGGCCGACCAAGTTGAACTGACAGAGGCCGGGCCGCTGGAGGGAGCGACGGAATGGTTTCCGCCGCCGCGGCTTCTCTTGGTCCGGGAGACGTCCGAGTTGTATATAGCGCGGGTTGCACGGTTGCGACGGACCGAAACAGGGACGGGCATCGTGTTGCTGGCACAGTTTGTGGACGAAAAGGCGCAGTTGTTCGCGGAGGCCTTCCGCTCCGCCGGCTGACGGTGGAGACCGTCTGCGACGCGTCTGGGTGCAGGAACTATCCCTCAGGCAGGACTGCCGGGATGTCCCGGACGCCATCGAGGATGTGGTGGTGCGGGTGCTGTTCCATGTCGGTCCGGCCAAGCTTGCCCGTGAGCACGCCCACAGCCGTGACGCCGGCGCGGGTGGCAGCCAGCAGGTCATTCGCGGTGTCACCGGCGGCGAGCACTTCCCGGACGTCCTGGACACCGGTGAGTTCCATCGCGCGGTGGATCATGAACGGGGCGGGCCGCCCGGCGGCCACGTCGTCGGCACAGACCACCGCGTCCAGGACGATGCGTGGTGCCGCGACGCCGGGGGCGGCGCTGCCACCGCACCCGGTGCTGCCGCCGTCGTCTGCTACCTTCCACCCCAGCCCCGCCAGGAGCGGCTCCGCGACGTCGCGGGAGAACCCTGTGGTGAGCGCAACTTTGATGCCGCGGCCCTGGAGTTCGCGGATGGTGTCCTCGACGCCGGGCAGTGCCTCGGGCGGATTGGCCGTATAGGAGGCAGCAAGCAGCTGCTTGAACCGCGCAAAGGCGGCCCGGACGGTCTGCTCCGACGGCGTGCCGCCGCCGCGTTCGATCAGGGCGGTGATGGCCTCGACCTTGTCAGCGCCCATCCACTCCTGGACGCCCGCGGCCGTGGTGGCGGCGCCGGTTTCCTCCACCGCGCGGGCCAGCGCAACGTAGACGTCGCCGTGTTCATCGATGGTGGTTCCTGCCATGTCGCAGGCGACGAGCTTAATCATGGGTTCCGTTCGTGCTTTCTGTGTGGATGCGGACCAGCGCTGCACGCCGGTCCACGGTGTTGTCGATGGTGAAGTTCGTCAGTGCGGGCAGGTAGCAGTCTTCGGAATATTCCAAGGGCTGCCCATCCGCAGTCGAGGTGAGCCGGCGTTCGCGCAGGAGCGGAGTTCCGGGTGCCTGGTCCAGCAGTTCGGCGTCCTCGTCGCTGGCCGCCACAGCGTCGATGGTGTGCCGGGCGCCGTGCAGGTCCACGCCGTTCGCTTTGAGGAAAGCGAAAATGGACCCTGAGTCGGTGTCGAAGTCGAAGAGGAGCCTGCCCACTTCCGGGACGAAGCTGGTGCGTTCGATCATGGCCGGCGTGCCGTCGAGGAAGCGGACGCGCAGTACCTCGACCACCTTGCTGCCGGCGGCCAGCCCAAGCTGTTCAGCGGCTTCGGTGCCGGGCTCGCGAAGGGCCACTTCCAGGGTCTTCTGGCCGGGAACCTTGCCGATACCCACGGCCCACTCCGTGAAGGAGTTGAACGTGGAGAAGGACTGCGACGGTACGGCTGCGCGGACCATGGGGGAGCGGCCCCGGCCGCCCGTCAGGACGCCGTCGGAGCGCAGAGCTGCAAGGGCCTGCCGGATGGGCCCGCGTGATGTTCCGAACTCGCGGCACAGGTCGGCTTCACTGGGCAGCTGAAATCCAGGAGGCCAGGAACCGTCCGAGATCCGGCGCATGAACTCCTCGCTGAGTCGGAGGTGGAGAGGTGGATTCTGCTGAGTGGTCACAACTTGATAATACAAGTTGCCACCATGGAGTTGACCGATATGCCGGGAAATCAGGTGAACTCCGCATGAACAGCAGCAGGCATAGGTTAAGTCTTCGTAAACTTGTATATACAACCGTCGATGTGGCTTGATTCCGGTTGCCGCGGCGTCCAGTGTCTTCCTTGTGAAGAACCAAATGCATGAAAACCAGATCCCCTCCGGAGTCGTCCACGAGGCTGGAGCGGTCTCGGACCTCGTCATTGTGGGCGCCGGCATCATCGGCCTGGCCCACGCCGCCCATGCCGTTGCCAACGGCCTGAGCGTCACCGTCTTGGAGCGCGACCACCACGCCGTGGGCGCCTCAGTGCGCAACTTCGGGCATTGCTGCATCACCGCGCAATCCGGCGAGCTGTACGAACTGGCCCAGACGTCCCGTAAGTACTGGCTCGAGTTCGCCCGGGAGGCGGGATTCTGGGCCGCCGAATCGGGAGCCGTGGTTCTCGCCCGGACCGCGGCGGAGATGGCCGTCCTCAACGAACTCGCCGCCGGGCGCGAACCCGGGCAGGTGGTGCTCCTCTCCGCGGACGAGTCCCGCAGCCGCCTCAACGGAACCCACGACGGCGGAGCCGCCGCAGGGGAACGGGATCCGACAGCGGTTGGCGGCAGGTCCGGGGACGCCGGGACGCCGGAACGTCCCGGCTGGCCGGGGCTGGTGGGCGGCGCGTTCCTGCGCGATGACCTGCGGGTTGACCCCCGGGCCGCAGTGGCCGGGTTGGCCGCCTGGCTGGCGCGGCAGCCCGGCGTCGACATCCGCTGGAACACCTCCGCCCTGGGGTTCGACCAGGATGCTGCCGGCACTGTCACCGCGACAACGTCCCGCGGCGACATTCGGGGCAGGCAGGTCCTGGTGTGTGTTGGCCACGATGTGGATTACCTGTTTCCCGACCTGGCAGCCGAGCACCGGATCGAGCGCTGCGCCCTGCAGATGTCCCTCGCCGCACGCCCGGCCGGCATGGACCTGGCTCCGGCGGTGCTCACGGCCACCTCCATGCTCCGTTACCCGGCCTTCACGGAAATGCCCGCCGCCGCGGCCCTCCGGACCGAAATCCAGGACACACGCCCTGAACTGCTGGACATCGGTGCCAACGTGATGTTCACCCAGCGCCCGGACGGCAGCCTCATCCTCGGGGACTCCCACCATTACCACCGCACCGCCGCACCCTTCCTCGACGAACCCGTCACGGCAACCCTCAACCACGAAATCGGCCAGATCCTCGGAACGGAACTGGACATCATCGAACGCTGGCAGGGCATCTACGCCTCCAGCGGCGTTGGTCCGCTCCTGGAGCGCGAAGTCCAGCCCGGCGTCACTGTTATTTCCGTGACATCCGGTGTCGGGATGACGCTCTCCTTCGGCCTCGCCCACCGCACCATCTCACGTCTTTTCTGAAGCTCCCTGTTCGCTCCTGCTCTCCTTTCCATCGCATCGTAAGGATTCCCATGAAAACCAAGTACCTCACCGTCGCCGCTGTTGCCGTGTTGGCACTGACCGGCTGCGGCGGGAACGCCCAGTCCGCAACGGACACCGCCAGCGCCACCTGCCCCGGTGGCGAAATCAGGTTCGGCATCGAACCATACGAAGATCCCGCCAAACTCAAGCCGGCCTACGACGTCCTCGCCGCGGCGCTGGAAAAGAAGCTCGACTGCCCCGTCAAGGTCCAGGTCGTGGAGGACTATGCCGCCGAAGTGCTGGCAATGCGCAACGGCAAACTGGACCTGGGCCAGTTCGGCCCACTCGGGTACGTCTTCGCCAGCCAGAAGGCCGGGGCGGAACCGCTGGTTTCCTTCGGCACGGCAGGGAAGGAACTCAGCTCCTACACCGCCGGTATCTGGGTGGCCAAAGACAGCCCCATCACAGACATCGGGGGACTCCGGGGCAAGTCCCTGGCGCTGGGCAGCGTGGGGTCCACCTCGGGGGACGTGCTTCCACGCTTTGGGCTGCGCGAAGCGGGCATCGCGGATTCAGACCTCAAGATGGATTACACGGGCGGGCACCCCGAGGCGCTTCTTGCCCTGAAGAACGGCAAAGTCGAAGCCGCCGAAATCAACTCCCAGACCCTGGCCACCGCCAAGGCCGCCGGCACGTTCAACCCCGAGGACTTCCGCCGGATCTGGACCTCCGAACCCATCCCCAATGATCCCATCACAGTCCGCGGAGACGCGGACCCGGCGTTCAAGGAAGCGGTCAAAGCCGCATTCCTGGACCTCGATCCCGCAGACGTGGCCAAAGTCGGCGAATTCCTCGACGTGACACCCCCGGGCCCCCTCCTGCCCGTGATCAAGGACGACTACATGCCCCTCTTTGAACTGGCGAAGACCATGAACCTTACCGAAGGGGATATCTGATGCGGCGCCCGCTTCTGGCCGTCACGGGGCTGAGTAAGTCCTTTGCCGGGCGCACCGTACTCGAGGGCGTCGACTTCGAACTCAGGGCCGGCGAACTGGTTGCTTTTCTGGGGGCCAACGGCTCAGGCAAATCAACCACACTGCGTTGCGTCATGGGCCTGACCCGGCCGGACGCCGGCAGGATCAGCGTCGACGGTGAGGACCTGACCGAGCTGCCGGGCCGCGCGCTGCAGCATGCCACCCGGCGCATGGCCATGATCTTCCAAAAGATCCACCTTGTCCCGCGCCGCTCGGCCCTGGACAACGTTTGCGCAGGCGCCCTGGCCAGGATCCCAACGAGCCGGTCCCTGAGCCCGGTGTTATTTCCGGCCGGCATCAGGCAGGAGGCACTGGAATGCCTGGACCGTGTGGGCCTGGCGGATCGCGCGCTGGACCGCGTGGGCCGGCTCTCCGGCGGCCAGCAGCAGCGCGTTGCCGTTGCCCGTGCGCTCTGCCAGCGTGCTGACATTGTCCTGGCCGACGAGCCTGTTTCCGCCCTGGATCCGCACGCCGCCGAGCAGGTCATGGCACTGCTGCGGGACCTTGCGCACAGCGACCAGCTGGCCGTGGCGGCAGTGCTGCACCAGCCGGACCTGGCGCTGCGTTACGCGGACCGCTCCATTGGACTGCTCAACGGCACCATGGCGTTCGACCTCGCATCCGCCGGCGTCAGCGCCACGCACCTGGACGAGCTCTACGCCCCGGACCGAAAGCTGGCGGCATGAGCCCGGACACCCTCACGAAAAGCCCGGGCCGCCCGGATGCCGGGCTGCCCAAGCAGCCCACGCGATGGGCGACGACAGCGGGCGTCACTGCCGCCGTCGTCGTCCTCCATCTTTTCGCCTTCCAGGGGACGGACTTCCAGCCGGGGCTGCTCGTTGATGGCTGGAAGGGCATGGCCTCGTTTGTCGGTGATGCCTTCCCGCCGGACCTGGACTGGGAACAGACGGTCAGACCCGGGCTCGAGGCCACGCTGGTGACCCTGTGGATCGGGCTGTTGGGCACCACACTGTCGGTCCCGATGGCCCTTCTGCTTGCGGTGCTGGCAGCCGAGACGACCACCCCGCACCGACTTGCTTACCAAGCGGCACGCTCCGTGCTGTCCTTCTTCCGGGCCGTTCCGGACATCGTCTTCGCCCTGATCTTCGTCACAGCCGTCGGGCTGGGCCCGTTTGCCGGCGTGCTGGCACTGATCTGCCACAACACGGGCGTCATGGGGAAGCTGTGGGCGGAGTCCATGGAGGAGATCGACCCCGGTCCGCAGGAAGCGCTGCGCACCGCAGGAGCCAGCCGAATCCAGCAGGTGGCGAACGCGACGCTGCCCATGGTGGTTCCCCAGTTCGTGGGGCTGCTGCTGTACCGCTTTGACGTCAACGTCCGGTCGTCCCTGGTTTTGGGACTGGTTGGTGCAGGCGGCATCGGCCTGCTCATCAACCAGGCCATCAAATCCTTCCGCTTCGACGCAATGCTCACCCACATCATCATCGTGCTGGTGCTGATCATCGTGGTGGACCAGTTCTCCGCCTGGACCAGGAGGCGGCTGGCTGCGTGAGACTTGTTCATGCGGGCGTGAGTAGTTTTCCGGGGCCAGGGTGCCGTCGGTGCGACGTGGGTTTGGGCGCCGGGGACCTTGGAGTTGTTTTGGGCGCTGACGGCGCGCCCGTGTCCGTCGTTTTGGCGCGGCGGGGGTAGAGCCGGCACCGGAGAGGTCAGGGCGATGTAGTAGCGGCCTTCGCCCGGGAAAGTGCGACCGTCATCGGCTGCGGTGATCCTGAACATGCCTGCGCTGCGCCCGATCGCCCAGAGGCTGAGCGGATGCCGCGGGCTACTTGAGGCCGGAGCGTACGAAGGCGTCCACCACGTAGCGCTGCAGGAAGATGTAGATCAGGAAGATCGGCAGGCAGGCCAGGGCGGAGGCGGCCATGATGGCGCCCCAGTTGTTGCCTTCCGCGCCGAGGAACCCGCGGATGCCCACCTGGATCAGCGCATCAGATTTCTGCATGATCAGCGATGGCCAGAGGTATTCATTCCATGCACTGATGAACAGCATGATGCCCAAAGCCGCCAGGGCCGGGCGAAGGTTGGGGACAACGACCTCCCATAGCGTCCGCCACGAAGAGCGGCCGTCCATCTGGCTCGCGTCCAGCAGGTCCTTGGGGAAGGCTTCCAGGTGCTGGCGGAGCATCATCACGGCGAAGGCTGAGCACAGCTGAGGCAGGACCACACCGGTGATGGTGTTCAGCAGGCCCAGCTGGGAGACCAGGACGTAGTTGGGGATCATCGTGACCTGGAACGGGACCAGCCACGAGCCCACAAAGAGCAGGTAGAGGGCTTTCTTCCCCAGGAAGTCCCATCGGGCAAACCCGTACGACGCCAGGATGGCGACAAGCAGTTGCGCCGCGGCCAAGGCAAATGACATGGCGAACGTGTTGCCCAGCATCCCGGCGATCGGGATGGTCTGCAGGACGTAGCTGAAGTTTTCCAGGCTGAAGGGGCCCGGCAACGGGTTGGTGGACAGGGCGTCCGACGCCGGCCGGAAGGCTGTGACGAACATCCAGTAGATGGGGAAGATTGAGATGAAGGCCAGGACGATGAGCAGCGCATGGCTCGGGGCTTTGGACCACGCGGCCATTCGGCGTATTGCGCTGGCTGGTGCCTGCGGTCCGCGGTCATCCTGGGCCGCGCCGCGGCGCGATGAAACGGCGGGGGCGGTTGTGGGCTGTGCCGGCGGGGCGATGGTGGTGAAACCCATGATGGTACTTTCTAGTCGTCGTAGAAGCTCAGGCGCTCGGACAGCTCAACGAAGATCATGGCGATCAGCCCGAATCCCAGGAAGAAGAGTGTTCCGGCAGCGGCGGACAGGCCGGCGTCGAAATTGCGGAAGCCGAACTGGTAGAGCAGGTAGTAGATGTTGGTGGAGGCGTTGGCAGGTCCGCCCTGGGTGACCATGTCGATGATGGGGTAGGTCCACTGGGCCGACAGCAGGATGGTCATCAGGCTAAGGAACACCAGGCTGGGGGACAGCAGCGGCAGGACGATCCGCCACGTGATCTGCCGGCGGCTGGCGCCGTCGATCGACGCTGCGGAGGCGTAATCGGGGTTGATTCCGGCGAGCCCGGCAGACACAACCAGCACACCGAAGCCCAGCATCTGCCAGCCGACGATGACGACGACGGCGGTCATCGATCCGCCGGGGTCACGGAAGATGTTCCCCATTGGGGCGCCCAATGAGGCAGCGATCGCAGGGATGGCACCGCCTTCGGGCGCGAACAGCCAGCGCCAGATGGCACTTGTGGCTACGGGGGTGATCAGGAATGGTACAAAGATGAGGGACTGGTAGGCGGTCCGGGCCTTGCCCTCCACCTTGCGGGACAGCAGCGCGAAGGCTACGGGCAGCGCTACCGAGATGACCAGGAATGCCAGGATGTACAGTGCCGTGTTCAGCAGTGCCTGGTGGAGTTCAGGCAGGCTCAGCACGGTGGCGTATTTTTGGGTGCCGACGAACACCTTGGGCCTGGTGGGGATCAGGTTCCAGTCGTAGAAGGACAGGTTGACCGTCTGGAACAGGGGCCAGTAGGTCCAGACCAGCAGCAGGATCACGGCAGGCAGGACGTAGAGGTAGGGGGTCCAGACGCGCCGGGTGGCCGTGCGCCCGGCCGGGGCGGCGGGGGTTGTACCCGCTGCCGCCCCGACGGTCTCGATGAACATGGGAAGAGGATCCTTTCCGGGACGTCCGGTTAGCGGTTCGCCGTGGTGAGCCCGGCCTCGGAAGGCTCGACGGCGGCCACGTCGGCCGCTTCGGCGTGGGCGAACTTCGCCATCGCCTCCGCGAGCTCTTCCTTGCTCATTTCGTACAGGGTGGAGAACTCGCCGATCGGCACCACGGAGTGCAGGATGCGGTCGTGGTAGACGTGGACGAGGTTGAACGCCTGGGCGCCGTCCTGGCCACGCATGCCGCCCTTGGGCACATTCAGGTCTTGGGTGTAGCAGGTGGCGGAGGCAACCGATACGGGCACGCCGGCGAAGGTGGAGAACGTGGAGTAGTGCAGATGCCCGCCCAGGATTCCGCGGACGTCCGTTCCCTCGATGACCTTGGCCAGGCGGTCCTGGTCGCGGAGTTCCACGAGGGCAATGACATCCAGCGGGCTGGGAACCGGCGGGTGGTGCAGGGCAATGAGTGTGCCGTGCGGTGCCGGCGTGGCCAGGACCTCTTCGAGCCAGTCGAGCTGCTCGTCCGTGATTTCGCCATAGTGCTTGCCCGGGATGGTGGAGTCCAGGGCAATAATTCGGAGTCCGTTGACGTCATGGACCATGTCCACGGACTCCTGGCCGGCGTCGGAGTCCAGCAGGCCGGCGCGGAACGCGGAACGTTCGTCGTGGTTCCCCATGACCCAGATGATCTTGGCGCCGAGTTCCTCGGCGATGGGCTCAACGATGTTGCGCAGGCGGACGTAAGCGTCCGGTCGGCCGGTGTCGGCGAGGTCACCGGTAAACACCATCGCCTCGGGCTTGACCTGCGCCTTGACAAAATCGCGGAAGAGTTGGCGAAGATTTTCGTCGCTGTCCACGCCGCCGTGCAGCAGTTCGTTGTCCGCGACGAAATGTGTGTCGCTGATGTGCAGGATGAAGTGCTCGGGGTGAGGGTGCTGAGGCGCGTTTGTCATGGGGTTCTCCTTCTAGGAATTGAGGTGGCTAAGCTGCTGCGGTGGGTTGGTGTCGGTGGCGGCGGTAAGGACCTCGCGGAGCGTGGCCACATCGGTGTCGCTGAAGCCGTGGGAGGTCAGCAGGCCCGCCGCGCTGCCGTAGCGGGCGTCGATCAGGTCAAGGGCGGATTCCAGAACAGCGGCCGGGCTGGCGGCGATGATGTGCCGGAGATTTTCGTCCACGGTTGACAGGGCATGGGTTGTGGCCAGCGTGGCGAGCGTTTTCTCAGTCCATCCGGCGCCGAGGTTTTCTTCGCTGGCTGCGTAGTCGCGGACCACGTATTCGCGGTCGACGCCGGCTGCGAGCAGGGCGACGGCGATCACCAGGCCGGTGCGGTCCTTGCCCGCGGCGCAGTGCACCAGCACGGGGTCCGGGCCCGAGTCCGCGATGATCCGCACGGCATCAGCCAGTCGCCCGGCGTGCTGCTCGACGATGAGCCGGTAGATGCTCTGGAGCGTCGTCGGATCTTGGCCGCCGGGCACCTTGCCTTCCTCGAAGATGGGGTTGTGGGTCACTTCCAGTGGCATGCCCTGCAGCTGGCTGGGTGAGTGCTCCAGCTCTGTGCGGTCCCGGAGGTCGATGACGCGCCGGATGCCGAATGCGGCGAACTGGCCCCGGCCGGCGTCGGTCAGTCCCTGAAGACCGTCGGAGCGGAACAGTTTTGCTTCCCGCACTACCCGGCCCTGGGCGGGGTAGCCGGCGGTGGTCCGCAGGTTGAACGTGCCTTCCACCGGGAATGGGCGGTTGCAGGTTCCGGGGACGGTGTCCCCTGAAGTGGTGGTCAAAGCAGTTATTCCTTCCAGGAATTGATGCTGCCGGCGTGAGGGCGGGCGCTCACGCCGGCAGCAGCGGGAAAATCAGGGGAGCAGATCCTGGGCCCGGCGCTGAGCCTCGGCCATAGTGGGCGCAGGCTCCTTGCCGTAGTACACGACGTCCTCGATGGCTGTGGCCAGGATGTCGTCAATCTGCACGTAGCTGTTGCCGGGGTAGGAGACCCAGGGCTGGAGGCGGTCCAGCTGGGCGAGGTTGGGGGCCAGCAGCGGGTTTTTTTGGGCCCACTCGTAGAGTCCGCCGCCCTGCGTGGTCAGGGACGGGCGCAGCGGCAGGTAGCCGATCTTGCTGGAGATCTGTTCGTATGCGTGGTCGCTGGTCAGGAACTTGATGAGTTCCCAGGACGCGCGCTGCTTGGCGGGATCCTGGGACAGGATGAAGAGAGCCGAACCTGAGTTGGTGGGAACGGCGGGAGCGGCGCCGAAGCCTGGCATGGAGGCGGCTTTCAGTTCCCAGCCGCTCTTGGCGGCGCTGGCCATGAACATGCCCTGAAGGGCAGACGTGGTCAGCTGCATGGCGGTGTCGCCCTTGGCGAAGGACTCCATCATGGACGTGGAGTCCGTGTTGTGCAGCACGCCCGCCTTATACATGTCCGCGAACGTGGAGACTGTTTCAGCAGCTGCCTCGGAGCCGAACTCGATGGTGGTGCGGTCATCGGAGAGGACCTGGGCGCTGTTGGACTTGAAGACTCCCTGCATGCACCAGTTTCCGCCCTTGACGGAACAGGAAACGTCTATCGATGGCTTCCCGGTCTTGGCTGTCACGGCTTTGGCGGCCTCCGTGACCTTCTCCCATGTGGAGAGGTCGACGTCGGCGGGCAGCCCTGCGGCGGCCAGCTGGGTGGCGTTGTAGAAGAGGACGGGGGTGGAGAAGACGTAGGGGATGCCGTACGTCTTTCCGTCCCAGTCGGCCAGCTTCCTGGCGTTTTCGTGGAAGGGGTGCTCGCCGCCGAAGTGCGCTTCGACGGCGTCGCGGCCCACGAGGTCGCTGATGGCGTTGGCGCCGAGCTGGGTGGCGGCGAAGTCGAGCGAATCGAAGGTGAGCTGGGCGACGTCGGGGACGCTGCCTGCCAGCAGCTGCGTCTGCACGCTGCTGACGGTGTTGGATCCAGCGGCGCCGCCACCCTGCGGCGCTTGGCCTGTGACATCAATGTTCGGATGGGCGGCTTCGAAGTCGGCGATCAGTCCGTTGACGGTGTCCGTCCAGACGCCGGCCGAGGCCAGGTTGTAGCTTTCGAAGGTGATTTCCACCTTCTGGTCAGCAGCGAGCTCGGGGATCTGGGCCGTAACGTTGCTGGCCTGGGTGGTGCCGGAGCAGGCCGCGAGACTCAGTGCAGCGGTGCCTGCCATGAGTGTGAGTGCGAGGGATCGGAGAGGGCGCACGGTGTCTTCCTTGATGGTTGGGGATGAGCTGGGTGGTTTCAGGGGAGCCAGGCAGGGATGTCAGGCGTTGGCCATCGGGGTGGGGGTGGCGGGCGCAGCGGGAACGGCGTCGTCCTGCCATTCGAGCCGGCGGCCGGTACCGGTGTCGAACAGGTGGAGGTGGTTCGCCGCTGCGCTGAGCACGACGGTGCTGCCGTTGGCCCAGTGTTGGGTGCGGGTGGTGCGGACGGCCACGCGGTGCTCCCCGACCCGGCAGTAGACGAGCTGGTCGCTGCCGAGGTTTTCGGAGAGCTCGACGACGCCGCGCAGCGCTGCCCCGGAGGTTGCCGCTGCGGCGGAGCCGGGGGCATGGATGGTCAGCTGTTCGGGCCGGATGCCCAGCACGATGTTCCGTGGGGGAGTTTCGCCGGGCCACAGTTCACCTTCGATCGAGGGGGCCATTACGGTAACGGTGCCGTTGCTGCTGGAGAGCTCGGCGTCCATCAGGTTGGTGGCGGGGGAACCGAGGAAGCCGGCCGCGAAGACTGATGCCGGCCGGTCATACAGTTCTTCCGGAGTACCCAGCTGCTCCAGCTTGCCGCCGTTGAGCAGGGCGATCTTGGTGGCCATCGTCATGGCTTCGACCTGGTCGTGGGTGACGTAGACGAACGTTGCGCCCAGCCTTCGGTGCAGCCCGGCGAGTTCCTGCCGGGTTGCCGTGCGGAGTTTGGCGTCGAGGTTGGAGAGGGGTTCATCCATCAGGAACGCCTTGGGTTCGCGGACCAGGGCACGGGCCACTGCCACACGCTGGCGCTGGCCACCGGACAATTCCTTGGGCTTGCGGTCCAGCAGATGTCCGATCTCCACCATGTCCGCAACTTCCTGCACACGCTGGCGGACTTCATCCTTGTCCGTGCGGCGGACGGTGAGCGGGAAAGCCAGGTTCTTGGCAACGCTCAGGTGCGGGTACAGGGCGTAGCTCTGGAAGACCATCGCCAGGTCGCGCTTCTTGGACGGGGCTGAGGTGATGTCCACGCCGTCCAGTTCAAGAGTGCCGGACGTCGGTTCCAGGAGTCCGGCGATCATGCGCAGGAGGGTGGTTTTGCCGCAACCGCTTGGGCCGAGCAGGACCAGGAACTCGCCGTCGTCGATGGTGAGTGAGATGTTGTTTACAGCTGTCACGTTCTTGAACGAACGTGAGAGTTGATTGAGCACGAGACGGCCCACGGGAACCTCCAAAGAAAGGATGTTTCCTAAATCGAATTTTCTAGGAAACGTCTTACCCTTGAAGGTTGAGGGTCCGGGGTGAACGGCCGGGGCGATCTCGGTGAACGGCCGGCGAGGAGGCCTGAAACAGTTCAGAGCCCCCCAGCGCTGGCTATTCGGAGCTGTCCACTATGTGAAGGACCTCTTCCATTACCGCGGAACGCGCCTTCTCCACCTCGGGGGAGTTGCTGGTGACCGCGGCATGCAGGGCGGTGAGGATAAGCATTTGGACGATGTTGCCGACCGAAAGCTGGTCGTTCCAGGAGTGAAATTCGGCGCCCGCTACCAGCGTGTGGGTGGAGAGCGCTGCCAGGTCGGACTTCCCGTAGCTGGTCACTCCAATGACCACGGCTCCCCGGTCACCGGCCAGGCGGGCAGAGGCGAGGGTATATGAATTCTGTCCGCTGTCGCTGATGGCAATGCATACGTCCCCCGGTGAGAGCAGCTTCGCCGAAATATGCTGTGACACCACATCCGTGGGGGCCTCGCAGATAATGCCCGTTCCCAGAAAGTTCAAGGCCAGCGCCTGCGCCGGCGCCAGGGAGGCTCCGTTGGCGACCACGAGCAGGCGCCCCCTGGAACGGATGGCGTCCACGGCGGCGGCAAATTCATTGAAGTCCAGCGACGCGAGGGCGCCACGGATTTCCTGTGAAGCGCGGGAAAAGATCCCCGAGACCAGGTACTGGGAGGATCCTGGTTCACCCATGGTCTGCGTGTCGCCGGCGGTGGCGGTGTCCCTCGCGGCTGCACCCAGGTCCCGGAGCAGGATCTGCCTCAGATGCTGAAAGCCGTTGAAGCCCAGGCGCTTGCATGCCCGCACCACTGTCGCTGGAGACGTTCCGGTGGCAGCCACCAGGTCTGCCACTGACATCAACGCCACGGTCTGCGGAGAATCAAGGCAGAGTTGGGCGACCCGCTGCTCGCTGGGTACCAGCGAGGGAATGATGGACATGATGTGGGCCCGGGAGCCGCCAACCGGCGGTTCAGGAGTGTTTGGCGTCATCCGCCCTTCATACCAGATTCCCCTGACCAGCAGATGACCCCGCGCCCGGGGAGGTGAGGCAGAGGCAGGAGATGCTGGGGCCGGGCGCCGGGGCTTCCGCTCGCCGAGGCCCTCGCAAACTACGTGCAGCTGGCCGACCAAGTTGATCTGACAGAGGCAGGGCCGCTGGAGGGAGCGACGGAATGGTTTCCGCCGCCGCGGCTTCTCCTGGTCCGGGAGACGTCCGAGTTGTATATCGCCCGGGTTGCACGGTTGCGGCGGACCGAAAAGGGACGGGCATCGTGTTGCTGGCACAGTTTGTGGACGAAAAGGCGCCGTTGTTCGCGGAGGCCTTCCGCTCCGCCGGTTGACGGCGGAGACCATCCCTGAGTTGCCTACAGGGCGTGTTGCCCGTCGGCAGGGGCCTCGCGGGATGTCGGATTCATCGGTGTCTCGCCGTCGGTGACCAGGCCGGAATGAATGCACACGGCCGTGCCACGCAATCCGATGAATGTAAGGGGCTGTTGGGGCGCGTCGTCAAGTATCAGCGTCACCAGATCCTCGTCGCGCTGAGAGCTCAGCACACGGAAGCTGCTGTGCTGCAGGGTCAGGATGTCACCGGGGCGTACTGCCTCGAGGCGGGTTCCTTCGTTGATGCCGTTTTTCATGGTTGTGGCCTGTCGCTGGCCCATTCCCGGGGTATTTTCCGGGACGGGAATGACTGCCGCCAACGCCTGCTTCATCACGCGACACAGTGCAGTCCACAGTGTCGTGGTGGTGAAGTCAAGGAGGCGCGCTGCTGCTCCCGAAAACCGGAGGGCCGGGTTCCTGCCGCCCACAGGTTGGTAAGTCATTGACTCAGCCGGATGTTGAGTGCGTTTTTGCCGGCAGCTTTCCGGTATGCGGCTTCAGAGTCGCGGGCGATGCGCTTTTCGATTCCCAGGAGCCGGGCGCAGGTGCGCGATGCTTCAGGCGGCAGGTCCGCTCCTGCGGCGAATCGGGTGAGCAGTTCGCGGGCCAGGACGCTGTCCTGGTGGTCGCCGAGGATCTGCTGCAGCCGCTTTGCCGCCTTGGCGAGTTTGCGGGAGCGTTTTCCGTGGATGGTGGTGGCAGATTCGGCGGCGTGCCGAAGGCGTTTGGAGTCTTTGCGGACCTGGTGCAGGGCGGTGTCGTAGCCGCGGCGGGATTCTGCCCGCTTCGCGTCTTTGCGGCTTTGTTTGAGGCGTTTTGCTGTCTTGTCGACAAGCCGGGCCGTTACCGGGCGTGCACGCTTGGAGGCGCGGGGTTTGCTGGGCGGGCGGTCGCGGAAGTCTTCGAGCGAGGTCAGCAGCCGGTGGTACCGGGCAGAGTCCAACGCCTTGAGTGTCTGACGGTATCCGGTGGTGTAAGCCGTTTCGAGCTCCCGTTCGATCGCTGCCGGCATGGGTCCTGAGCTGGCCTTCTCCTGCAGTTCGCGCAGGTGCAGGTGCAAGCGTTTTCCCATGACCTCGGCGTCGCGGGCCCTTCCGAGGATCCGGGCGAGCCATTTGAGTTCGCCCGCCAAGCTTTTGACGGTGGTTTTGTCGAAGAGCGGCCGGTACGTGGCCAGGCCGGACCGGGCACGGCGGGTGGCGGACCTCATCTGGTGGATCGCGTCCGGTGTCGCCAGGCGGACGCCTGGATCGTGCGTGAAGAGCTCTTTGATGCGCTCGTCCATATAGGCGGTGGCGACGTCGGCAGCCGGTCCGTTCTTGCGGGGCTGCCGTGTGCCGGCCGTTTGTTCGGGCGGCCATGCCTCACCCAGTGCCCGTGCGAGCCCCTCTGCATGTTTGGAGCGGACCGCGCCCGTTGCGGTCAGGGTTTCTTCGGCGGCCGTGAAGATGCGGCTGGCGCCGTGGACGAGTTCGACCTCCCATTGGCGCCATTGCTGGTTGGCCTGCGCCTTGACCAGGGTTTCGGCGTGGACCCGGTCATCGGCGAAATCGGCCAGGTGCTCTCCACCTGGCCCGTAGAGCCGGTGCCTGGTGTGCTGGGTACTCAGCCGCGCAATGGGGATCAGGTCCGCACCGCGGGTGTAGACGTGGAGGTGGGCGGTCAGTTCAGCAGGCACCGTTTCAGGTTGGCCCAGCGGGGCCTGGAGTTCATGTCGCGGATCGCCTCCGGGGGGTGGTGTGAGGTGCCAGCCGTGGTCGGGCCCGCCGGTCCGGCGCTGAAGACTGATACGCCGGGCGGTGAGGGTGAGGGCCGGGGTGTCGAAGTAGACGGCCTCGAGATGGTCGGTCCCCTGCTCGGCGACTCGTTCGACGCCGGGGATGTCAATGAGCTCCGGGAGCGGGGTGGAGGGTCCGGCGTCGTATTGTTGTTTGGTTTCGGGCCGGCCGGGTGGTGCCATGGCGGTCAGCGGTCCGTCCCGCCGGCGTCCTCCAGTGTTGCGGGGGCAAAGAGGGCGGCGGCGACGTCGTCGCGGAGGTAGTACTGGCGCCGTTCGAGGGGTTGCAGGCTGCCGCGGACGATGTAGTAGCCGCGGCCTTCACCGGGGCCGCCGGCGGCCCGGTCTATGGCGTCGAGCATGTCGCGGTCCAGGAGCTGGCCGGGGCCGCGTTGCTCCAGGAGTGCGAGGTCTTGGGGCTGGAGGGAGCTGATGAGCCCCGGAATGTCTGTCATGGTCGGCATCCTTGCCGGCACCGTTGGAGCAAGGTGTTGTTCCCCCGGCGGGCGTGTCCGGGGGTGCCTTGACCGGTTGCGTCCACCCCGATTCTATGGCGGGGCCAACGGCGGGACCAGACCTTGTATTTGAGCGGGATCGGATGTAGGCAGGGCGTGAATTAAGGCTATGTTGGCCCGTCTCTCAGGCCTGCGCGGGCCGGGGTGCCGGGCGGGTTTATCCAGGGCCTGACGGGGTTGCCGATCCAGTAGCTGCCTGCGGGGACGGTTTCGCCCCGCATGACCAGGGACGCGGGACCGACGGTGCCGCCGGCACCGATCCGGGCGGCGGGGAGGATGACGCCGTGCGGGCCCATGGTGGCCCCGGCATCGAGTGAGACGGTGTCGATGCTCATGACCCGGTCATGGAAGAGGTGGGTCTGGACCACGCAGCCGCGGTTGACGGTGGAGTTCGCGCCGAGAGTCACGAGGTCCGCTTCCGGGAGCCAGTAGCTTTCGCACCACGTGCCGGGGCCGATCCGGGCGCCCAGGGCACGGAGCCACCACACCAGGGCTGGGGTTCCGGCCGCGGCACGGGCGAACCAGGGGGCGGTGACCATTTCGATGAATGTGTCCACGACCTCGTTGCGCCAGATGAATGAACTCCACAGCGGGTGTTCTCCGGGGCGGATCCGGCCCACGAGCAGCCATTTTGCCGCGACGGAGCTCCCCGCGGCGACGGCGCCGGCGGCCAGGACGACGACGGTTCCCAGGAGCGCCGCCACGACGTGGCCGTAGCTGTGAGCCAGGAGGTCAAGGACGGCGAGGACACTTGCGGCGATCGCTGCGGTGAGGACTACGGGGACCGCGCGTCCCAGCTCCCAGCAGGACCGGTAGAGCTTCAGGCGCAACGGAGGGTTGAAGGTCAGGCTCTGATCCATGTCCATCCGGGCCCGGCGCAGCCGTACGGGCGGGCTGCCGAGCCAGGATGTGCCGGACTTGGCCTTGGCCGGTGTCGCAGACAGGACAGCGACGAGGGAATTCTTCGGGACGCTGCGGCCTGCCCCGGTCATCCCGGAATTGCCCAGGAACGCCCTCTTACCGATCTTGGCCGGGCCGATTTTCATCCAGCCGCCGCCGAGTTCGTAGGAGGCGATCATGGTGTCATCGGCCAGGAACGCCCCGTCACCGACAGTAGTCATGGACGGAAGCAGCAGCACGGTGGAGGCCTCCACGTTCTTGCCCACGGTGGCTCCGAGCAGCCGCAGCCAGACAGGGGTGAACAGGCTGGCGTAGAGCGGAAAGAGCAGGTCCCGGGCAAGGTCCAGGACGCGTTCTGTGGCCCAGACCCGCCAGCCGGTGAGGCTGCGGACCCGGTAATATCCCGCAGTCAGTCCCCGGCCGAGGAGCCGGACGATGGCTGCGATAAGGACCATATTCGAGGCGAACCAGATGACCGCCGCCACCGGGACCGCCCACAGCAGTACGGGCCAGGATGAGGCGAGGGTGTCCTGGCCGCGGACGGCCCCGACGACTACCAGTGCACCTGCAGCCGCAGACAAATACGGGATGGTCGCCAGAGCTGCGGAGGCCAGGGCGTAGGCGGGAAACCAGATCTTCGCGACTGCCCCGGACGGGGGCGGGGCGGGCCGGTCATGCTGTGCTTTTCCCATGCGCTGTGCCGGTGAGCCGGCGAAACGCTGATTGGCCTTCACCGTGCCCAGGACTGCGGAGCCCGGGGCAATTTCGGCCCCGGCACCGATCCTTGTGCCGGGCATCAGAGTGCTGCGTGAACCTACGGTGGCGCCCGGACCGACCCGAACGTGTCCGACATGCACCAGGTCGCCGTCGATCCACCACCCTGAAAGGTCCACTTCGGGTTCGATCGAGGAGCCCGTCCCCAGGCTCAGCATCCCGGTCACGGGCGGGACGGAGTGGAGGTCCACGTTTTTGCCGATCTTCGCGCCCAGGGCCCGCGCGTAATACGGGACCCAGGGCGCGCCGGCGAGGCTGACCGCGCCGGAGAGATCCGAAATTTGTTCCGCCAGCCACAACCGGAGGTGCACCTGGCCGGAGCGCGGATAACTGCCAGGCGCGACGCCGCCCAGGAGGAGCCGGGCGGCGCCGGCGGAAACAGCCATCCGGCCCCACGGGCTGACGAACACGGCCCAGGACGCCAGCACCCACCACCAGGAAACGGTGGGAGCCAGCCGCAGGGTCCCGGTGGCGGCGAGGACATTGTTGACGGCTATCAGATAGGTCAGCCACCGCATCGACACCAGAAGGTGCAGCGGGATCCCGGCAAGCAGCTGGAAGAGCTGGGACGCCGTCGCGGTGGGTTTCACGGTGCGGACCTGGGCTGCGGCCGCTTCGCTGCCGCCGTCGGGGAGGGTCAGGCGGGCGAATTCGATCAGCGCGCCGAGGCGGGGGCGGTCATAGATGTCCGCGACCGTGATCGTGGGGTACCGGACACGCAGGGCAGAGACCAGCCTGGCCGCAGACAGGCTGCCGCCGCCGTGGGCGAAGAAGTCTGCGTCGACGCCCTCCGGGGCGGCGCCCAGGACATCGGTCCATTGCTCCACGATCCACATGGAGCGCGCATCCAGGCCCGGGCCGGACGCTGATCCGCCCGCGGGCGGGCCTTCCAGCGGCCACGGCAGGGCATTCCGGTCGACCTTGCCGCTGGTCTTGACCGGAAGGGAATCAACCCCAGCCAGAAGCGGGATGAGCGCTGCCGGCAGCCTGTCTGCCAGCAGGTGCCGCGCCGCGGACAGATCCAGGGCGGTTCCGGGTGCCGGGACGAGGTACCCGACAAGAATCTGGTTGACTGCGGCTGTGGTTTGGACGGCGGCGGCGGCCCCGTGGATGCCGGGCAGGGATTGGAGGGCGGCGTCGATTTCCCCGAGTTCGATCCGGCGGCCGCCGAGTTTTACCTGCTCGTCAGCGCGTCCGACAAAGATGAGTCCCTCACGTTCGTAGCGGACCAGGTCTCCGCTGCGGTATGCCCGGTCCCAGCCGAGGGATTCCATCGGCGCGTACTTCTCCGTGTCCTTGGCCTCGTCCAGGTATCTGGCCAGGCCCACGCCGCCGATGATCAGTTCGCCGGTCCCGCCTTCTGCCACGGGGATACCTGCGGGGTCAACGACGGCCAGGTCCCAGCCATCAAGGGGCAGCCCGATCCGTACCGGGCTCGTCCCGTCCATCCGTGCGGCGCAGGCCACGACCGTGGCCTCGGTGGGGCCATACGTGTTCCAGACCTCGCGTTCCTCCACAGCGAGCCGCCCGGCCAGTTCCGGCGGGCAGGCCTCCCCGCCGAAGATCAGCAGCCGGACCGCGTCGAGGGACTCTGCCGGCCAGAGACCGGCCAGCGTGGGGACAGTCGAGACGACGGTGATGCCGTTGGTGATCAGCCAAGGACCGAGGTCCATGCCGGTCCGGACCAGGGACCGTGGAGCAGGAACCAGGCACGCTCCATTGCGCCAGGCAAGCCACATTTCCTCACAGGAAGCGTCGAACGCCACGGACAACCCGGCCAGGACCCGGTCCGCGGTCCCCACCGGCTCCGCCTGCAAGAACAGGCGGGCCTCGGCGTCGACAAACGCCGCAGCGGAGCGGTGTGTGACCGCCACCCCCTTCGGAGTGCCGGTGGAGCCGGAGGTGAAAATCACCCACGCATCGTCCGCCGGTGTTGGTTGTCGGGGCTCAGGGAATGGACGGGCCCGGTCCGGGGAGGGGATGATCTCGCCTGCAAGCAGGATCCCGGCTACCCCGGCCTCTTCAAAAACCAGGCGTGCCCGCTCGTCCGGATCATCGGCGTCGACAGGAACATAGGCGGCACCGACGTACAGGACGGCGAGGATCGCAAGGTACAGCTCGTTCGTCCCCGACGGTATCCGCACCCCGACCTTGTCCCCGGCGCCGATCCCGGCCTGATGCAGGCGCCGGGCGAAGGCCTTCACCTCACGGAGCAACTCGGAGTAGCTGAGCGAGGCCCGGCCGTCGTCCAGCGCCGAGGAATCCGGGAACCGTCCGGCGGTTTCCTGGAGAACCTGAGTCAGTGTGCGCGGCGGGGCGGCGTCAGCGCCGCGGGCCAGCTGCGGTCGGTGGGTTGTCACCATGCCAGTTTGTCGGAGATCCATCCCGAACGTGTGCCTGCTGCGCTAATCGCAACCACAGCGCGCCATGTTACGGACGCCGGGTCTGTCACGCTCCAGGCCGTTCGCCGATGCAGCTTCAGCAGCCCGATCTGCAGCAGCCGTTTGTCCATCTCGTACTGGTCCTATGCCTGCCTGTCCAGTAGTTCGGCGCGTCGCCGGACGGCGGCGACGAAGGAATACACTTCCTGCTCAGAAATCGGAAGGGCGTTGCCGGCGAACGTGAGCAATGGCCCACCGAACTCATCCTTGACCCGGAGGTGGGTCAGCCCGGCGTGTGGCGAGAGGCTGTACGTGCGGGTCCATGTCAGCAGCCCGGGAAGCAAGCCTGTCTTCCAGGTCATGACCTGGCCGGGCATTTGCTGCACGCGCGTCCGGAAGGTCCGGCGGCCGCCGCCAACGGTCCTGATTCGGATCAGGGCGCCGTTGCGCACTTCGCCGTCGACCCAGGTGATCCCTGATTCCCAGACGGTGAAATTTCCGGCGTCAGTGATGATGTTCCACACTGTTGAAGAGCGGGCGTTGATGGGTTCCTCGCACTCAAAGAACTGCATCAGCCAAGGCTAGCCAGCCGCGATCCGATAAGGTCCGGCGCGTACGTAGAATTCACCGGGAGTTCGCTTTGGGGCGCTCCTCCCGAGACGGAGGCAAGGCCCGGGCGGAGCCCGGCCGGTTCCCGGTGTGTGACGCCGGTGGCGTCGGTGACGACGTGAGCCAGTCCGAGGCCGCGTTGCATTGCCAGCCGCTGGCGGGTGGCTCCGGTGCCTTGCTCAACGATTCTCGCCAGTGACTCGTGCACGTAACCGGTGTCACCGGCCTCGTCCAGGGCGTCGCGGACGTGGTCCAGGAACGCAGCAACCACAGTTCCTGCGGTGGCCGGCCTGTGTGTCAGGGGGTGGAGTAACTCCGTGTGGACTCCGTACCGGCTGGCCCGCCAGGCACCTTGGCGCAGTATGGCCGCAGGGACACGGTCCGGCTGGAGTCCTGACTCCCACTCCCGGGCGGCGGTCTCAACCAGGCCCCGGACGAGGGCCGCGACGAAGACTGCGTCCCTGGCTTCAAGGCACACATCGGCCACCCGGATCTCCACGGTGGGGTGGTTGATGGACAGGCGCGCGTCGAAATCCGGGCTGTTCACGACGCCGGTCCCCGCCAGGTCGGCCACCAGCGCGTGGTAGGCCGGCGCGGATCCGAAAACCTCGGTCGGCCCGGCAGAGGACCACCGGTTCCACGCCTGGGTCCGGAAGCTGGCGTAGCCGCTGTCCGCGCCGTTCCAGAACGGAGAATTGGAGCTCAACGCTGTCAGGGTCGGCAGCCATGGCCTGATCCGGTCAAGAACTGCGACGCCTTCCTCGTCGGAGTCCACGGAAACGTGGACATGGAATCCGCAGGTCAGTTGCTCCCGGGCCGTGAGGGCAAATTTTTCCTGCAGCACGTCGTAGCGGTCCGTGCGGGTGGCGTGGGGCGTCACGGCAAGAGGCGAGGTGGCCAGCGCGGCGATCCTCGCGCCCGCCAGCCGGGCCAATGAATCGGCATAAGTCCGGCCGGCCCGGATTTCGCCGGCCAATCCATCCAGGCTGATGTGCGGGCGCGTGATGACTTCGAGCTGTTCCTGCTGCAGTTCCGCGGCAAGCGTTGGCCCGCGCCAGGCGTCGCTGTCGTCCTGGGCGCCAGGATCGTGCAGTCGCAGCAGTTCCCCCGCCAGCGGCAATGGAACTCCGCTGTCCGGATCCACGATCAAAACTTCTTCTTCAACACCAAAAGTACGCACCGGCCAACTGTGGCGGATAAACACGAAGGCGTTGCACCGGCGGTATTCATTCACGGCGTCCGAACATGACATCCAGATGGCCGGGAGGGGCCGCGGTCCGGATTACCGCATCCGGAAATTGGCCCGGACAGGCAGCAGGGGTGCCGGGTTGATCGTTATCCTGACGGACATGGACAAGATGGGATTCAGTGCCGGCCAGGAGTGGCGGGCGGGTCCGCTGGTGCTGGGAGTCCCCTGGCAGCCGGCGGGGCAGCTGATTCGGACGGCCGCAGGGTTGGCAGCGGAGCTGGACCGGCATCTGATTTGTGCGTTCGTAGATCCGGCCAGCTACCTGACCGAGTGGGGCCCGCCGGGCTCCCGGACCGCAGATTCCCTGGACCCTGCCGCCGACGATGAGTCGCCCTTCCCCCCGGTGGAAGTCCAACGACGGATCGAAGCCGTCCTTGGGCCACCGGGTGACCACTGGTCCTTCCGGCCATTGCACGGTGACGTGCCACAGGCACTTGGACGGTTGGCGGAGAACGCGGGTGCGTCGTTAATCATCGTGGGCGGACCCCGGACCGGTGTCCTGGCCCGGATCGATAGGCTGCTGGAAGGGTCCGTTTCGTCTACCCTCACCCGGGCCCAGCGCCTGCCGGTCCTGGTGGTGCCGGGATCCTGAACCACGTTTTGCGTGCGGCGTGCTTCGCAGCGTTCGTGGGTCCGGCCGCACGCGACGTCCCGGCTGCCCGCGACGGTGCAGCTGCTGTAGCCGTGTTGAAGAGTCACTGTGAAACTAATTTTCCCGGAACGCGCGCTCATGAAACATTCTTTCTCCGTTTACCTTTTGTGCCCTCAACCGTTGACCGGGGCCCGTAGGTTCCTTGGTGTGACAACAACTCAAGTACCAGCCACTGCGCACCGCGACCAGTTCCTGGAAGCGGTGCGGGAAAACCTGGCATCGTTCACCGCCGTTGAACTCAGGATCGCCAAGGCGATGCTCAACGATCCCGCCGGGCTGATCAACCAGTCCATCGGGCAATTCGCAGTTGTAGCGGGTGTTTCCGCGGCGTCGGCGGTGCGGTTCTGCCGGGCGATGGGGTTGGCGGGTTTCCAGGAACTCAAGCTGACATTGAGCCGCTCGGCACCCATGCAGGCGGTCCGGGCGGCAACGGATGTCGACGCCGGGGACTCACCGGAAACAGCAAGCCAAAAGGTGGTGCTGGGGTCGGCAGAAGCGCTCGCCACGGCGGCCGGCACCATCGACCACTCTGCCATCGCGGCAGCAGCGGGACTACTCGGCGGTGCCCGCAAGGTCCTGGTTGCCGGCATCGGCACCTCGGCGCCGCTGGCCGCCGATGTGGCCTACAGGCTTGCACTGATCGGGGTGGATGCCGTTTTCCCGGCCGACGCACACGTCCAACACGTCATGGCAAGCCACTTGGCGGCGGGGGATGCCTGCTTGGTTATCTCCCACACCGGCTCCACCGTGGAAACTCTCGCCGTCGCGGGAGCCGCCCGCGACGCCGGGGCCGCGGTTCTGGCCGTCACCAGTTTCGCCGGCACGCCCCTGACCGACCTCTGCCACCACGTGGTTGTCGCCGGCAGCCAGGAAACGGCCTACCGAGTGGACGCCATGACCAGCCGCGTGGTGCACATGGTGGTCCTCGACGCCCTCGTGGTGGTGCTGGCGCATGCATCGCCGGCGCGGTCCGAGACGCTGGCGTCGAGCAACGAAATCCTGGCCCGCGGCCACCGAATCTAACCTTCCTTCGCAACCACCTTTGCTAGCCTCCACCTCATTCCCGGGAGACCCCATGCCCACAATCATCCATGGCTTCGTGACCGACGGCGCCGGAGCGCCGTTCCCCGGCGTCGCGGTCACCAACGGCCGCGCCGTCGTCATAACGGACGACGACGGCGCGTTCAGTCTGGAGCCCGCCGGACAGTTCATCGCCATCACCCGCCCCACGGGGTGGAGCACGGAGCGTTGGTTCGCACGGCTCAACGCTGATGCGTCGAAGAGCGCGGGCCTCGCCTTCGTCCTGGAGCCGGACGATCAGCCGCTGCCGTACCAGTTCGTGCACATCACGGATACGCACATCGATGCCAAACGTGAGTCCGAATGGTCCTTCGACTACGGGCGCCTCACCCAGGCCAGCCAGCTTAGGGAGTTCCTTGCGGACCTTCCGCAGTTGTCCCCGGCCAGCCGGTCGGTGGTCATCACCGGGGATCTCGTGGACCATGGCAGCCCGGACGAGTTCACCGAACTCATGGAGGCGGTGGCGGATTCCCCGGTCCCGGTCAACCTCGTGCCCGGAAACCACGACCACATGCACACCGGGCTAAAAGGCCTGGTCTCGCGTAACAACTACATCATCAACGACGGCAACCCTGAGCTCTACGAAGCCATGGTGGGACCCCGCTGGTTCTCCTATGACCTCGCCGGGCTGCATGTGGTGGTGATGGACTGGCACACCCATGAGCTCGGCCTGGACCACACGGCCCAGGAGGAATGGCTCAGGAACGACCTCGCAGCAGCGGGGGAGAGCACTCCGTACATCCTCTGCATGCACGACCAGCCGGGCCACGCCATCATGGACCGGCTGCCGCGCAAGCCCCTGGCCACGTTCTCCGGACACTGGCACACCTCCCGCGTGGTGGACATCGACGGCGTCCTGCACGTCAACAGCCCCACACCGTTCTTCGCGGGCCTGGACTACTCGCCGCCCATGTTCCGGGAAGTCCTCTGGGACGGCACGGAGATCACGCTGAACTCACGCACCATGCCGGCCCGCTACCTCCACAACCCCGATCATGCCTTCGACGTGGACAAGGCCACCTTCGCCGCATACAACGCCAAGCCCCAACAGCAGTTGGTCCGCTGGCGGCACCAGCTGGCCGGCGCAGGACATCGCGCAGGCGTGGCCCTCACGGACGGCATTGTCCTGGCCGGGTCCCAGATTGAAGACCGGCCCGCGGGCAGCGTCGAGGCGCTCGACGCCGGGACCGGTCAGTTGCTGTGGCAGGCCTGCACGGCATCAGCCGTCAAAACAACTCCCCTCAAAGTGGACGGCACCGTGGTGGTCGCAGAGGTCAACGGTGCAGTCGCTGGACTCGACGCCGTCACGGGTGATCGCAGGTGGACCACACCGTCCACCGACCCGTACCGGCGCTTTGCCTGGCAGTCGCCCGTCGTGTCCGAAGGGATCGTGGTCCTGGGAGACCAGAGCGACCTCCGCGCCCTCGACGCCGCCACCGGCGAGGTCCTGTGGCGCAGGACCGATTTGTCCCCGCACCACAACATCGTGACCCACTCCAGCGTGCTGATCCTCGGACGGACAGTGGTGGTTGGCTTCTGGCCCACACCCAACGCGCCGATCGCCGTCGACCTTCACACCGGCGAATCCCTCTGGGACGTTCCGGCGCTGAAGGACGATCCATGGGAGACCGCACGAAAGCTCCGCGTGACGGGCACCGCCGTGTTCGACCCGACCGATGACAGCATCCTGCTTCCTGCCATCGCCGGGACGGTCAAGCTGGACCGCGCCAGCGGTCGGGTGCTGTGGACGGCAGACCATGAGGGCGGGTACAGCCCGTCGACACCCGCCGTCACGCCTGACGGATATGTGGTTACAGTCACCGGTCGCGGGATCCGGATGCTTGACCGGGAGTCCGGCGCCCAATTGTGGGATGTCGCCGTGGACGGGCTCGCGCCCTTCCCCATGACCGCGTACCGCAAGAGGGCCAACCCCGTCATGGCGGCTCCTTTGTACGTTGCATCCGAGGATGCGTTCCTGCTCCCCGGACTCGACGGCGTCATCCGGCGCTACCGCATGGACGGTACGGCGGCAGGCGAGTTCCGGATCGGCGTCCCGCTGGCCGCGCCGCTGGTGGCTGCCGACGGCGGCTACCTGACGGTCGGCGTCGACGGCGGCGTGCTTGCCCTCGACCTTCCTTCGGGCCAGGCCGCGGAAAGCGGAGCATCATCATGAACACTCCTGTAGTGAATGAGCGACCGAACTCTGACCAGCGGCTGACGGGGGACGATCCGGCGCCGGCCGGTGGGCTGGCGCCGCGCGGCGGGTTGGCGCCACGGAAACCGCGTCCATCCAGACCAAGCCTCATGCCGTATCTGCTGCTCCTGCCTGCGCTGCTGGCGATGCTGCTGTTTGTCTATGGCCCGGCGCTGTTGTCCCTGGTGGGCAGCTTTTTCACCATCCCGCTGTCCAAGGGGCCCTGGAAGTTCGCCGGCCTGGACAACTACGGATCCGTGCTCGGCGATCCGCTGGTCCAGCAGGCCGCGTGGAACACCCTGATCTACTCGGTGGCCACGATCATTCCGTCCATGGTGCTCGGACTGCTGTTGGCGCTCCTCATGGAGCGGCTGGGCCGGGGAGGATGGCTGGCCAAGACCGCACTGATCCTGCCCATGACAGCGAACATGGTGGCGATGGCCGTGGTCTTCAAATGGATCTTCGCCCTGCAAGGCGGATTGGCTAACCAGGCCCTCGCCCTCGTGGGGCTCGCCCCGGTCAACTGGCTCGGCGAGGCAGACACCTCGCTTGCCACCGTGATCCTGGTAGGTCTATGGCGGGCAACCTCCCTGTGCACCCTGCTCTTCATGGCGGGCCTCACTACCATCCCCGGGTCCATCCACGAGGCCACCGCCGTTGAAGGAATCCGCGGGTTCGCGAAGCTCCGCACGGTCATCCTGCCCATGCTCAAGCCCACGCTGGTGTTTGTCGCCGTCCTGTCCATCACAGGTGCCGCGCAGGTGTTCGAAATCGTCCACGTCATGACCGACGGCGGCCCGCTGGGCAGCTCCGAGACTGTCATGACCGCCACCAACCGCGTTGGCTTCGAGTATTTTCGCGTGGGCGAAGCCTCGGCGCTGTCCTTTACCCTTATCGCTATTCTCCTGGCCGTCGGCATTATCGGCCGTGGCCGGACCCGCCGCAAGGAAGCATCATGATCCGCCTGTACAAGCCCCTCGGACTGGCTCTCGGTGCCATCGCCGTCGTCCTCTCCCTCTTCCCCTTCTACTGGATGCTCCGCACGGCGGTGGCACCGGCCGACGGCAATGCCCTGACCGGGCTGAGCCTTATCCCCGCAGGTTTGGACCTGTCCAACTTTGGCCGGGCATGGAACCAGGCCAACCTGGGATCCGCGATGCTGAACGGCATCACGGTCACCCTCGGGATCCTCCTGCTCCAGCTCCTGACCTGCATCCCGGCGGCGTATGCCCTCGCGAGGTTCCGCTTCCGCGGAGCCGGTTTCCTGCTGGGCCTCGTACTGGCCGCCCTCCTCGTCCCGAGCCAGGCCACCCTGATCCCCACGTTCGTGGGCCTGAACCTGCTGGGCCTCGGCGACACCAGGATCGGACTGGCACTGCCCTTCGTCACCAGCGCTATCGGCATCTTCATGCTCCGCCAGCAGATGCTCTCCATTCCTGACGCCATCATGGAAGCAGCCCGCACCGACGGGCTCGGGCCGCTGCGGACCCTCGTTTCAGTGGTGGTCCCCATGTCAGCCCCCTCGATCGCAGCCTTCTCGATGCTGTCCATCTTCACCCATTGGAACGACTACCTCTGGCCGCTCCTGGTGGCCCGCAGCCCGGAGATCATGACACCGCCGCTGACCCTCGCCATTTTCCAGAACGCGGACACAGGCTTCGACTACCCGGCGCTCTGCGCTGCCGCCGCAATCGTGACCGCCCCCGTCATCATCCTGTTCCTCCTGGCGCAACGGCACTTCGTCCGGGGCATGGCCGGCCCGGAAGTCGCCGGCTAACGCCTTCACTACCCCCAACTACCTCTCCCCAACTGCGCCACCAACCACCCAAGGAAAAACAATGCGTACCAAAGCAACTGCCACCGCGTCCGTTCTGACCGCCGTCGCCCTGGGCCTGTCCTCCTGTGGAACGTCCACCGGGTCCGGCTCCGCCAACCAGGCCGCCGCAGCCTCGGCGATCGATCAGTGCACACCCGCCGGAACCAGCATCAAACTGACCTACGCGCCGCAGGGAACTCCGGCCGTCGAACACGCAAAGAAGGTCATGGAACAGAAGTTCCCGGGCCCTGACCATCGACGCTGTCGCCTCACAGAGCTCCAACTACTCCGACCTGACCAAGCAGATCGTGGCGGACTCCGCCGTCGGCAAACGCCCGGACCTGATCATGACCGGCCTCGGGCAGCTGCGCTTCTGGACGGACACCTACAACCCGTCCCCGATCGACCCCGCGACCCTCCCGGAGGGATACCAGAAGCAGTTCCTCGCCGCGGGCAACGTGGGGGACCAGAGCTACCTGGCACCGTTCCAGATCTCCACCCCGGTGATGCTTGTCAACAAGAAGCTTCTGGCAGAGGCCGGCATCACGGATCCCGCCAGCATCAAGGACTTCGGCCAGCTGGTTGAGGCCGCGAAGAAGGTCACGGAAAAGACCGGCAAGCCCAGCGTCAACATCGCCTCCGACGACCTTCCGGACTGGTTCTCCCAGGCCCTCGTGCAGTCCTCCGGCGAAAAGTTCGTCGCCGAAGACGGATCCTTCGGGTTCGACACGGACAAGGGCCGGGAAGCCATCGGCCTGATCTCCACGCTGGCGAACGAGAAGCTCGCCCTGAACGTCAAGATGGACGACGGCGAGGCCCAGTTCGTCGCCGGAAACCTCGCCTTCCAGATGGCCACCACCTCCCGCATCGCCCGGGTTGTTAAGAACGCCCCGGCCGACCTCGACTGGACACCCATCGACCTCCCCGGACTCAACGGACCCGACGGCGACCTGCCGGCTGGCGGCAACGGCTGGGTGGTCATCTCGGAGGACTCCTGCAAGGCCGCGTTCTCACAGGCCATGATCACGGAAATGCTGACCAAGGATGCCTCCCTGCTGAGCAGCGGCAAAGACTACAGCTACATCCCGGTCAACAAGCTCGCCACCGAAGAGCTCCTTAAGGGTGACAACATCGCGCCCCAGATGCGTTACGCCTGGACCTATGACAAGCCCCTGACCGTCTGGGGCGGATTCGCCGGAGCCCAGACGGCGCCGATCATCGACACCCTGCGCACCATGCTGCAGCAGATGGCCACCGGCAAGTCCGCCGAGGACGCCGTGCCGGCAGCAGCCAAGACCATCAACGCACTCCTCGGGAAATAAGCATGGCCTCCATCAGTCTCCAAGACATCTCAAAACGCTTCGGCCAGGTCACCGCCCTCGACGGTGTCAGCCTGGAAATCCGCGACGGCGAGAGCCTGGCCATCCTGGGACCGTCCGGCTCCGGCAAATCCTCTCTCCTGCGCATCATCGCCGGCCTTGAAGAGCCGGACACCGGCAGTGTCCTCCTGGACGGCAAGGACCAGGAAGGGGTCCCCGCGCACCGGCGGGACATCTCCATCGTGTTCCAGAACTTTGCGCTCTACCCGCACCTGACGGCCATGGGCAACATCACCCTGGGGCTTCGCCACGGGCTTGGACTCTCAAAGATGGAGGCAGAGCAGCGGGCCCGCGAGACCGCGGCGCGCATGCGGGTCGAAGACCTCCTGGACCGCCGTCCCAAGGCCATGTCCGGCGGCCAGCGCCAGCGCATAGCCCTGGCCCGGGCACTCGCCCGGCACGCCGGCGTCGTCCTCCTCGACGAGCCCATGTCCGGCCTGGACGCCCAGCTGCACATCTCGCTGCGGGCAGAAATCCATCAGCTCATCAGCCAGGAAGGCGCCACAGGCGTGACGGTGACCCACGACCAGCAGGATGCCATGTCCATGGCAGACCGGGTCGCTGTCATGGATCGCGGGCGGATCATCCAGCTGGGAACCCCGGACGAACTCTACGACGAGCCGGCGTCGGCGTTCGTGGCAGGCTTCGTCGGGGCCCCGCCCATGAACCTGCTGGCGACCACCCCCGATCAGCCGGGGCGGCTGCGCACGGCGTTTGGGCTGCTCCGGCTCCCGGACACCGCGATCGGCGAACACCCTGGGCTGGGCTCCGAGGCCATACTCGGCATCCGGCCGGAAGACGTCCTGCTGGGCACGCCGTCCCGACAGGACGCCTGGACGGCGGAGGGGACGGTGCTCCTCGTTGAGCCCAACGGTCCGCTGCGGACCGTCCACGTTGACCTGGGCGGCGAGGTGATCCTGGTGTCGTGCCGCCCCGAGGACAAGCCGGACCTTCACACCCGGGTTGCGGTCTGGGCACGTCCCGGGAAGATCCACTGGTTCAGCGGACCCGACGGCATCCGGGCCGGAACAGCCCAGGCCTTCGGCATTACCGCTGAAGCGCTGGCGGGCGCGGTATGAAATTCCTGTTCGACTGGAACGGAACCATAGCCGACGACGCCGCACGGGCATGCTTCGCCACCAACGCCGCCCTGGAGGCCCTTGGAGTTCCCGGCATCGACCCTGCCTGCTTCGACCGCACGTTTATGCTCCCGATGGACGGGATGTTCCTCCGGCTCGGCGTGTCCCGGGAGGACCTTGTGTCCGCGGCATCCCTATGGAACGCGGCCATGTCCTCGCGGACGGCACCCATACGCGCCGGTACCGGCGCGTATCTTCGGGAACTACGCGATGCCGGCGAGTACTGTGCGGTCATTTCCGCGGCCGGTGAGGACTACCTGCACGGGGAGCTGGCGTACTTCGGCCTCACGGACTGCTTCGCTGAGGTCCTCACCGGGGCCACGGATAAGGTCAGGGCACTGGAGGGCCTCCGGCAGGACGGCCAGGCCATGTACTTCGGCGACACGGAATACGACATCGCCAGCGCCCTCACCGCGGGCTGCACCGCGGTGGGGGTCCTCAGCGGATACTGTCCCGAGGACCGGCTGCGGGCCGCCGGAGCGCAGTACGTCATCACCGACTACAACGGACTGGACGGGGTCACTGCCCGCCGGCTCTTCGGCAGCCACGTGACGAACTAAGGACCTGGCCACATGTCCCCGGCTCCGTTTAGGGGGCCGGGGACATCTGCGTTCCTCCCCCTTCGGTTCAGGACCTGGAGGTGCCGTCGTGGACGGACCGGCGGTAACCCGTAGGGCTGACGCCGTACACCCTGGAAAATGCCGTGCTGAACGTGAAGGCGTTGCTGTAGCCGACCTCCTGGGCGATGACGGCGGTGGTGGCCGGGCCGGAGGCGAGTCTGTCGGCGGCCAGCGCCAGGCGCCAGGCGGCGAGATAGGCCATGGGCGGCTGCCCGACGGCGGCGTGGAACCGGGCGGCCATGGTCGCCCGGGAAACGTGCGCCCGCCGCGCCAGTCCAGCCACCGTCCACGGAGCCGCCGGCTCGTCATGGAGGAGCGCGAGGGCCCGGGCAACAATGGGGTCGCGGGTGCCGGCGGCCCAACTGGGAAGAACCTCGTCGGCACGGCGTACGCTGACGCGCACCAGGTGCAGGAGCAGGAGGTCGAGGATTCGGTCCAGGGCGCTGTCCTGCGCCAGGCCGGTGTGGCTAAGCTCGCGTCCGAGCAGGCTGAGCAGGACAGGATCGGTCTCCTGCTCGTCGAAGACAGCCAGGGACGGGAGCGCGGAGGTCACCAGCTGGCCGGCCGCTGCTGCCGTCTGGTAGCTACCAATAAGCAGGACGGTTTCCCCGTCAGGGCTGTTGCCCCAGCTCCGCACGCCCTGGCACATCGTGAGCTCCAAATGCTCCCCAGCGGGGGTGCGGCAGGACTGCCCGGCGTCGATCACCACCGTCGGCGGCCGGCCGGGCGCATCTGCAACCACGTAGGGGGCGGGTCCACGTACGGTCGCAGCCTGTCCCGGACCCACCAATTCCGGGTCGCATCCCTCGGCGGTGATCCAGGCGCGGCCGCGTACCGCCACGATCACGGTCAGTGCGGCTCCGTCCCGAACGTCGATGGCGAACGGTGGTTCCATCACCACGCGCAACGTGAACGCGGACTGCGCCCGGGGCCCGGTAAGGAACTGCGACAGGGGATCCATGCTTCGAATCCTAGACCCTGACGTATGCATACTAGACAAAAAAGCATTCATCATCCAACAGAGAGCGGACAGCCTGTAGTTATGACCGCCACAGACGCACTCGCTCCCGTTCCCTTTGACCGGCACCACTCCACCAGCCGGACACCGGCCTTTGCGTGGCTCCGGGCCGCCCCGGTACACGCGGGGCTCAAGTGATGGGGTGGCTGCCACTGCTCGCTGCTACCGGCTCCGCCGTGGCGGCGGGTTTCTACCTGGCCTTCTCCGCCGTGGTCATGCCTGCCCTTCGCCGCCGGCCGGCGTCGGAGGCCATCGCGGCCATGGTCGCCGTCAACGAGACGGCGGTGAGGCCGCCGTTCATGATCCTGTTCTTCGGCACCGCTGCCGCCTGCGGGGCAGTAGCCGTCGCCGGCGCCACCGGCCCGCTGACCCAGTCCCCGTTCAGAGCCGCCGGAGCGGCAGCCTACCTGGCAGGGTGGGCCTTGACCATGGTGGTCAATGTGCCACTGAACAACAGTCTGGCCAGGGATGGCGGTGCCCCGCCGGGTGTGCGGTGGCACCGCTTCCAGCAGCCGTGGAGCCGGGCCAACCACGTCCGGGCCGCCCTCTCCATTGCCGGTGCCGTCGGACTGTTGATCCCCGTTTCTCTTCCTTGAACTGTTGTTATGCTTCGGCCAGGACTGCCGGGATGTCCCTGACGCCGGCGAGGATGTGGTGGTGCGGGTGCTGTTCCAGGGCGGCCCGGTCCAGCTTTTCCGTGAGCACGCCCACCGCCGTGACGCCGGCGCGCGTAGCCGCCAGGAGGTCATTGACGGTGTCCCCTTCAGCGGGCACTTCCCGCACGTCCTGGACGCCGGTGAGTTCCATCGCACGGTGGATCATGTACGGCGCAGGCCGCCCGGCGGCCACGTCGCTTCCGGGCTCTGCAGGCTATGGCAGCGCGATGCCGGAAAAGCCCCTCAATCCGGAGCGTCCGACGAGGGCGGCTGGCCGCGCCGGTCACTCCTTCAAAGCCGGCTCCGATCGCCTATTTAGTTCCTGGAGGAAGCGTTATTACTGGCCTCCCCGTGCAGCCGAGAGTCCCCGCCCTTTTCGAGCGCCGATAGTTAGCCTTCCGTCAAGCTATCGCCGCTTCGCCCAAGGCATGACAACTGAGCGGGCAGGGGGAGTCTGCCGCGAGGTCATCGATGAGGCTGTTCAAGGCCCGGTCGCGGGGGTCTCGGCCCGATTCGGTACGCAGGGCTGCGGCGAGATCACCGGCAAGGGTTTGCCCTTCAATGAAGAAGTCCCAGTCCGGCCTGGGCTGGAGTGACGCGGGCACGCCGGCTCGTGAGGAACTCCAGGACGTCCTTGCTGTTTTCCATGAGCCCGAGGCTACGACGGCACGGGCTGGCCTAACAGGAACTGGCAGTACACCGCACAGCAGGTACTCCCGCGCACGGGGGATGACTGGTTTTCTTGAAGGAGTTGCCTTGCTCCCGATTGAAAGGACCTCATGTCCGCGTTTGCCGTCAGTCCTCCGAGAACCGGGGTCCGGCCGCGTGCGTCCCTTGCGGTGGCCATGCTGGGTTTCTTCGTTGTTGCCCTGGACGCCCAGATCGTCAACGTCGCGCTGCCTGAAATCCGGAATGATCTGGGCGGTGGCCTGTCCGGTCTGCAATGGATTGTGACCGGCTACACCCTGATGTTCTCAGCGTTGCAGTTGTTCGCGGGCACGTTTTCCGACCGGGTGGGGGCCCGCCGCGCTTACCGGCTGGGCATGATTCTGTTTACTGTTGCGTCCGCGGCTTGCGCGCTGAGTCCGGGCCTTGGGTTCCTTATCGCCGGCAGGATTCTGCAGGGCATTGGCGCGGCGCTGATTACGCCCAGCTCGCTGGCGCTCATCCGGGAGGCTTATCAGGACGCGGCCGAGCGCGGCCGGGCGATTGTGTACTGGGGTCTGGGCGGTTCCGTCGCGGCCGCGGCCGGTCCGGTGCTCGGCGGCGTCCTCACCCAGTTCGATTGGCGGCTGATTTTCTTCGTCAATCTCCCGGTCGGGGCTGCCGCCTTGTTCGTGCTCGCACGCGTTGGCCCTTCGCCGCGGCGCCCGAGGCCCTTTGACTGGGCGGGTCAGGTCACCGCGGTGTTGTCGCTGGGGAGCCTGACCTACGGCATCATCGAAGGCGCGGAGGTTGGTTACGGGAGCCCGGAAATCCTTACCCTGTTCGCGGTCAGCGCCGGATCGGTCATCGCTTTTCTGCTGGCGCAGGCCCGCGGCCGGCATCCGATGGTGCCGCTGGACTTGTTCCGTTCCCGGGCGGTCTCGACGACCCTGGCCATTGCGGTTGTGACGATGGCGGCCTTTTACGGTGTCGTTTTCCTCCAGAGCCTGTACTTCCAGCAGCTACGGGGCGCGACGGCGCTGGAGACGGGGCTGCTGTTCCTGCCGATGACAGGCCTCGTCGCCCTGTTGAACCCGTTGGCGGCCCGGTTGATGGTCCGGTACGGGAGCGTGGCCATGATCGCCGCCGGTCAGCTGCTGATGGCCGTGGGCCTGGCCTGTCTGTGGCTGCTTCCCGCGGACGCACCGGTCTTGGTGGTGGCGCTGGCAATGGTGCCCGTCGGCGTCGGAGGTTCCTTCACGGTTCCCCCGATCATCGCCCTGGTCATGGACCATGTGCCCGGGGAACGGGCGGGGACCGCCAGCGGAGTGGTCAACACCGCCCGTCAGGTCGGCGGCTCCCTCGGCGTAGCCGTCTATGGTGCCCTGCTCGCCGGAAACGACTTCATGGCCGGGCTCCGCATAGGCCTCGGCGCCACCGCCGTCGTCCTCCTCGTCCTCATCGCCGCGGCCCTGCCGCTGAGGACCGCAAAGCAGCCACAACATCAATGACCGCGAACAGCGGGCGCGCACGTCCGCCGTCGCCACACATCAATGAACCCGTACCCGTGTTTGAGAGGAAAGAATGCAACTTATACCCCCGGCGTCTACGGTAAAGGCCCCACCGGAACGGTTCACGGGTGAGGTTTACCTCAGCCCGCTGCACGCCGGTGAGGCGCCCTCACGGCTCGTCGCTGCCCTGGTCCAGTTCACGCCGGGCGCCCGCACCAACTGGCACTCCCACCCGCTGGGCCAGACCCTGCATTGCACCTCGGGCACCGGGATTGTCGCGACCCGGGACGGCAACGTCATCCGTATGCGTCCCGGGGACACGGTCCACACCCCGCCAGGGGAGGAACACTGGCACGGTGCCACCGAGGACAGCATGATGTGCCACCTTGCGCTGGTCGAACACCACAACGGACAGACCGCGACCTGGCTCGAACCCGTCACTGACCCCGACTACAAAACCGCCCACACCCCCACGAAGGAAACCCCATGAAAAACGTGACCCTGAACAACGGCGTCCGCATGCCCATCCTGGGCTTCGGCGTCTTCCAGATCCCCGAAGAGGAAACCCAGGCCGCCGTCGAAGCCGCCCTCGCCGCCGGCTACCGGCACCTGGACACTGCCGCCTCCTACGGCAACGAGGAAGCAGTAGGGGCAGCGATCAAGGCAAGCGGAATCGCCCGCGAAGACCTCTTCGTCACCACGAAGCTTTGGATCCAGCACGCCCCGACCGGCAGCGTCGAGGACGACACGAAACGGGCGTTCGAGAACTCCCTGCGCCGGCTGGGACTGGACTACCTGGACCTTTACCTGATCCACCAGCCGCTGGGCGACTACTACAGCGAGTGGCGTGCCATGCAGAACATCAACAAAGAAGGCCTCGCCCGTGCGATCGGGGTGTCCAACTTCCACCCCGACCGGCTCGTGGACCTCATCGACCACAACGAGATCGTCCCTGCCGTGAACCAGATCGAGACCCACCCCTTCCACCAGCGCACCGCCGAGCAGGAACTGATGCGCGAACGCGGCATCCAGATTGAGTCCTGGGGTCCGTTCGCCGAAGGCCGCAACAACCTCTTCACCGATCCGCTGCTCAGCGAAATCGCCGACGCACACGGCAAATCCGTGGCACAGGTCGTGCTGCGCTGGCTCATCCAGCGCGACGTCGTCGTGATTCCCAAATCCGTCCGGCCCGAACGGATGGCCCAGAACCTCGACGTCTTCAACTTCACCCTGACAGACGAACAGATGAACCGGATCGCCACCCTCGACACCGACGAAAGCCTCTTCTTCGACCACCGCGACCCCGCAATGGTGACCTGGCTCGGCGGGCGCAGATACAACTAACCAGCCTCCCGTCCGTTAGCGTGCCCGGTCACCCCAACCCGACTTAAGAGACCCAGATGACAACAAATCGAAGTAGCATCGGCAGGCGCTCCGTACTGCGCGCTACTGCCGCCAGCCTGGGCGCAGCCATGATCACCACGGCAGCGTCGGCCTGCGCCCCGGACGAAACGAATGCACCCATGCCCGACGAAACCAAGACCACGCCTGGCCCCGGACATCGCGGACGGTTCCTGCTGGCCTATTTTTCGCGGGCGGGGGAGAACTACTACTACGGTGGCCGCACAGACCTGGAGATCGGCAACACCGAGGTCCTGGCCGGCATGATCAGCAACCTCATGTCCTGCGATGTTCACCGCATCGAAGCCGCTGACCCTTACCCCGAGAGCTACGACGCCACTGTCGCCCGCAACGTCCGCGAACAAAATGCTGACGCCCGGCCGGCTATCGCCAACCCCCTGCCAGCCATCGACGCGTACGACACAGTATTGCTGGCCAGCGGTATCTGGAACGTGCGGGCGCCGATGATCATGACCACGTTCGCAGAAAGCTACGACTTCACCGGCAAAACGATCTATCCAATCACCACCTATGCCATGAGTGGGACCGGCAACACCGTGCGCGACTACGCCAGAAGCTGCCCCGGAGCCACTGTCCGCCAGGGCTTTGCCGTGCAGGGCGAAAAAGTCCGGGACGCCGGGCCGACCATCCGAACCTGGCTGCAACGCAACGGACTCCTCAAAACGTAACCACCGTTACAGGCACCGCACATGCTCCGCCAACCAATCCGAAGGATCCAACAATGAACGAATCAACCCAGACCCGAGCCCAGCAACTCATCGGCGACTTCGCCCCCAAACTTGTAGACCTCACGGACAACGTGCTCTTCGGAGACATCTGGGAGCGAACCGAACTCTCCCCGCGCGACCGCAGTCTCATCACCGTCGCCAGTCTGGTCACCAGCGGAAGTACCGAACAGCTGCACGGACACCTCGCCAGGGCCAAAGCCAACGGCCTGACAGAAACCGAACTGAAGGAAGCCATCATCCACCTGGCTTTCTACGCCGGGTGGCCCAAAGCAATGTCCGCCATCACGGTAGCCAAAGAAATCTTTACCCCTTAAAGATGCCTTTCCTCCCGACCATTGCAACCGGGACGGCACCGGCGTCCGAGCACTAAGAGGACATCGGTTTGCCCTCGCGCGTTCCCTGGCCGATTACAGCGGGCCAGTCGAGATCGCTCATCACCCGGGCAGCGCCATGAACCTAGCTAGTACTCGTGGGTGCCTGGATCAGGCCCGCGCCCACGTCCACGGGATCCGTGCCGGTCTTGAGAGGCTTGAACGTTCCTGAACCGATCAGTTTGGACTGGAGGAGTACCGGACTCAGTGGTCCCTGCGCAAGAAGCCGTTCGGCCCAAAGCGCTGTCACTCCGGCGACGTGCGGGGTCGCCATGCTGGTTCCGCTGATGGTTTTGGTGCCGCCGTTGAGCCAGGCGCTGAAAACCCCGACGCCGGGACCGGCCACGGTCGCCATCGTATTGGAAAACGGTGCCACGGTGAGTCCGCCGGCCCCGTCGGCCAACGCCGCCACGGACGTGATCCCGAACGCCGCCGCGGGCGGGGCAACGTTGATCTCGTACGCCGGATTACCGGCGCGTTCGCTTTCGTTGCCGGCGGCCGCCACGACCATCGTCGTCTGGGCGACTGAGGCGCGGGCATTGAGAAGGTTGGCCAGCTGTTCGAACAGCCGGACGTTTGCACGGTAGCCTTCGAGGGCGATCGATGTGGCAGCGGGAATCGCCAGACCGTTGACCTTGACCAGCTCGTCTACCCAGCCGGGGAAGTCCATGCCCAACGACATGGAGATGACATTCGCGCCGTTGTCGGCCGCCCACAGCATTGCCGAGGCGAGAACGTCGCTGCTGCCGCCGTTCGGGCCGCCGAGGACCTTGCCGATCAGCGCTTTCTGGACGCCGCGGGCGACGCCGATCCGCTGGCCCCCAAGGTCGCGGCCGAAAATCGTGCCAGCACAATGCGTGCCGTGGCCGTTGTCGTCCTCGGCGCTGCCAGCGCCCGTGAAGTCTTTCGTGACAAGGTCGACGCCGGCGAAAGCCGGATGGTCGGCGTCGATACCGGTGTCCAGGACCGCGACGGTCACCCCGGTGCCCGTGAAGGGCGAGGTGTCTGCACCCACTGCCTTGACGCCCCACGTCACGGCAGCGGCCGGTGCCGCGTCTGCACCGAGGGGTTCGATGAGTTTCATTGGCATCGCGGGTGCGAAGCCGAGGACTGTGGGATCGTTCCTCAGGGCGTTGATAGTTGAGGTTGAGGGGTTGTCGTCCTTCTCCACTGTCATCCCCACAGCCCGTTCAGCGATGCCTTGGGCGGCCGACTCGAGTCCGGGGGCGCTCGGCCCGTCGAAGGGGTTGCGGGTTGCGCGCAGTGCAGGGGCGCGCAGAATGACGATTTTCTGGTTGAGCCGTTCGGACATTTCAAGCTCCTTTGACCTCTACACGGCCGTGGTGGCGCTCAGGGCGGGTGGACTGCAGGCATGACGGGCATCAAATTTTGTCGACGGACACGTCGACACAGTGCAAGGTTTACATCGTGCGTCGTTACATCGGCGTTACCGGTCGAAATGGGTTTTCCATCAGGGCTACCCGGCGGTTTCTCGCACCGGCGCCTTAGTAACGCACCAGTAACGCCTCGATGGAACCATGAGTCCCCGTGTGCTGAGGGTTTCGGCCGTGGGCAGGGCAAGCGAATGCTTGGGGTTGGGCATGGGCAATTTCGTTGAAAAGGACATGGTGAATAACCCGGCTAATCGCGCCTGGCCATCTTCATGACCTTTAGACAGTTCTGCGGCGTGTTGGCCGTAACAGCAGCATTAGTGGCGTTGGTGCTGGTCAATGTCGACTGGTCTCCGGCAGCGGTGGCTGATCCCGCCCGCACCTTGTTTCTGAACGCACAGGGGGTCTTGCGCTGGAGCCAAAATCCCAACCGGACCCCGTTTTCGGTTCCGGAATTGCTGCTGTTCCTCGCCGTCGGCCTAGCCTTCGTAGCAGCAGGCGTGACTGCATGGCATAGCAGGCCCAACCGGAATCCGGGTCTGCTGCTCGTGGTGTCGGGGTGGATGTGGCTCAGTGCCGGTCTTCGTTTGTCCAGCAATCCGCTGGCCTTCACCTTTGGGGTGACAATGACCTTGATGTACCAGCCGCCGTTGCTGCAGCTGGCACTGTGCTTTCCGGGAGGCGTCCTGCGCAGCGCGTGGGAGAGACGGTTCGTGACGTTCTTTTTTGCCTCCTGGCTGGTCATTGCGATTGCCGGGTGGGCCTTCTTCGACCCGCGCGAACAGATACTCGGGCACGTCTCAAGCTCGCAAAACCTGTTCCTGGTGTGGAACAGTCCGGAGATCACCAACCGAATCGGCAACATGGCCAGGGTATTCCAAATCTGCGTTGGCCTTGCGGTTGTGGCTGTCCTGGTAGCACGGTGGCGTTCCGGTACACCGGCTTATCGGGCCGCATTCCTGCCCCTATGGCTGGCTGTCATCCTGAAGACCGCTGCAACCATCTGGGTGTCGCTGGCGGTGGTGCAGCTATCCGGGACCCTCTCGCCGGCAGCGCTGTTGTGGCAGTATCCCGCGACGGCGGTGGTGCCGTTTGCGGTGTTGTTCGGCTTATGGCGCTACCGCTTTGCCCGGGGCGCCCTCGGCGAGGTCATGGTCGAAATCGGCGCGGCACCGGTCAGCGACAGGCTGATCCGCGTCCTGCGCCGTTCCGTTCACGACCCCACCCTGCAGCTGTGGCGTTGGTCCGCCGAAGCCGGACAATTCATTGACGACGACGGACGCCCACAGGCCCTGCCTCTTGGCACGTCAGGCAGGGCTGCGATTGTCCTCGAACGCAGTGGCAGGCCCTTCGGCGCCCTGGTTTTTGACGAGACGCTCAAAGATCAACCGGAACTCCTCGCTGCCCTAAGCAGCGCGACCGCACTCACCCTCGAAAACCAGCACATGGAGCAGCAGCTGCGCAAACAGCTGATCGAGGTCAGTCGCTCCCGGAAACGCATTGTCACGGCCGGGGACGACCGCAGGCGCCAGCTGGAGAGGGACCTGCACGACGGCGCCCAGCAGCGACTGGTGGCCGTCGCCATGGCGCTGGCGAGGGCGCGGCGGGTACAGGATCCGAAAGATATGCGCTTCCTGGTGGAGCAGGCGTGCCAGGACCTCAATGAGGCCCTTGCCGAGCTTCGGGAGCTGGCGCATGGCGTGTACCCGCCGTCGTTGCGCGAACGCGGCCTCCTCGCTTCCGTGACTGCAGTGGCTGAACGCGCCGCCTTACCCATCCAGGTCAAGGCCGACCTTCCCCTGCGGCCGCCACCGACGGTGGAGCTGGCCGCCTATTTCATCTGCGCCGAAGCGGTCACCAACGCCCTCAAGCATGCGGCGGCCACCTCCATGGCCATTTCCCTGACAGGCACCGCAAAGGAACTCTTCTTGACTATTACGGACGACGGGCGCGGCGGGGCCGGGTTTGGACCGGGTGGTGGCCTGCTCGGCCTGACTGACCGCGCGGAAGCTTTGGGCGGCGTCCTGACCGTTACCAGCCCACATGGGAAGGGAACCACGATCACAGCGGTCCTGCCCTTCGCCAATGACGCCGAGCGGCCCCTGCCGTGACGCTGCGTGTGGTGATCGCCGATGATTCGGCCCTGTTGCGGCGCGGGCTAGCGGTGCTGCTGGCCTCTGAAGGCCTCGACGTCGTCGGGGAAGCCTCGGAGGCTCAGGGCCTGATCGACCTGGTAGTAAAGCACCGACCTGACGTGGCGGTGGTCGACATCCGGATGCCGCCGTCGTACACCCTTGAGGGCATCCGGGCGGCGGAACAGATCCGCCGGGACCACCCGGAAACCGGTGTCTTGCTGCTTTCCCAGTACGTCGAAACGGACAACGCCATGGCCCTTTTGAGCAACGGCGCCCGCAGCCTGGGGTACCTCCTGAAGGAACGCGTGTCGGACGTGGACGAGTTCCTGGACGCACTGCAGCGGGTTGCCAGCGGAGGAACCGCCATCGACCCGGACCTGGTCAGTCGCATGGTGTCCCGGCCGCGGGCCACGGACCGCTACAGCCAGGAACTCTCCAGTCGGGAGCACGACGTGCTGGCGTTGATGGCCGAGGGTCGCACGAACACGGGAATAGCCTCGGCACTGTTTATGGGCGAGCGCACTGTGGAGGCACATGTCCGCAGCATCTTCCTCAAGTTCGGACTTCACCCTGAACCAGAGGACCACCGGAGGGTACTCGCCGTCCTGACTTACCTGCGCGCCGGACACGAACCCCGGCCCTGAGGGCGGACCGGCGCAGCTGAACACCATTGTCAGGATGCAACGAGGGCCGAAACGCGCGCCTGTAGTTCGGAGCGCATCAACTGGCCTAACTGGAAACCTGGCTCCAGGCCAAACGTGTCCTGGCAGAGGCTACGGAAGCGGCGATACGAACGTTGGGCCCCGTTGATATTACCGGCAGCGAGTTCAGCCCGAACCAGCAGGATCACCGAGCGCTCGCGCAGAGGTTCGAGGTTGGCTGCGGCCAGCGCTGCTGTTTCGGCTGTGTCTGCGTCGCCCTCGGCGAGGGCCCGCTCTGCTGCCGCGTCCAACGCCATGACGCGCAGGTGCCGGAAACGCTCCTGTTCGCCGATGACCCAGTCCTCGTACCATCCGGGTAGCAGTTCTCCGGCACGCAAGTCCTCGATCGGAACGGGCTCCGCGTATGCGTGCGTGAGCGAGTGCTGAAGGCCGTGGAAGTCAACGGCCACCGATGGGTCCAGGGCCAGCGGGTCTTGAACGTCCCGCAGCAGGCCGGGGAGTTCGTGGGCCACGTGCCACAGTGCCACCCGTAGGCTGGCAGCTGCCTGTTGGTCGTTGCTGTCTGGCCAGAGCAGCCCCGCGATGGCCGTTCGCGGTCGGGGCCCCAAAAGGGCCAGCGCGGTGATCAGCCGGCGTTGCCGGCTCGCGACCCGCACCGGTTGGCCGAGGCGCCGTAACTGCCAGCAGCCCAAAAGATTCAAAGTCCACGTAGTGTCAGTCATTGCCGGATCCTTTGTAACTTCGGTGGTGAAAGTGTCCTTTCAGTCTGCTGCGGACCCCGGAACGGCGCCTCCGTGCTATCACTTAATGGCTACAGGGCGGCCCTCCATGCCGAAGACGGCCCTCATACCCTCAGCGTCTATGACGGCGGACAGGAACGGCGGAGGAACTTGTTGTTCCTCCGCCGTTCCTGCGGGCGGACCGGTGGCTGCCGCCTCCTAGTTCACGTAGACCCAGGGAACGCCGAGGTAGTTCGCGGAACCGTCGCTGAAGTTCAGCTGGGCGGTGGAGCCGCCGCCCCGGGCGTAGACGTAGAGGGAGGCCGTTACGCGCAGGTATGCTTGGTCGGCTCCCAGCAGGTCGGAATAGTAAATGTTCCGCCATCCGTCGAACCGGTCGTTGACGTTGATATTGTCATCGCGGACATCAAGGACATTGGCGGTACCGACAGCCTTGTAGTTGTATTGGTAGCCAACGGCTGAGAGGTCGATTCGTGCATGGGCTTCCTTCGAGTCCCAGAACCCGTCGTCGGCCCGGACGATGTAGAAACCGTTAAAGGGAACCGACACCGAATGGGAGTAGTTGCGATTTTCCGGTGCCCTGTAGGTGAACCACCAGTCCATGTAGACCGTGAAGGATCCCGCGCCGGTACCGAACAGGCCCGATCCTGCACCGTTGGCATATACCGAGGCATCTATGGTGCCGGGGTTGTAGCCCTGCCAGTACACGGCGCCATTGGAACCGTGCAGCGTCCCATAGTAGGGAGTAAGCCAGCCGACGGCAGCCGCACTGGCGTTCAGAGCGGCACCAACGCCCGGGTGCAACGTGGTCTGTTCTATCGAGGAAGACGTGGCAGACAGTTCCTTGCTCAGTGAGGTGGTTAATTGGAGGGTCTCTTCGGCCTGTTCCTCATGCGAACGCTCTTGGGCTTTGAAGGCCTCCGCCAATTCACCTGGCAAGGTGTCCTGCAGTCGGGATAGCCGGGTTTGTCCCCTGCTTTCAAGTTCCCGCAGCCGGCTAGCCTGGCTCGTCTGCAACCGGATGACCTCTTCGCGTCGGTCGGCCACGAGCTGTTCGAGGACTTTGTCAATTTCAGTCTTGATCTTCTTCATGGTTTTTTCCTATTTCTGGTGAGGTGAGGTGCCGCTTGTGGTGGCCTGTAGGCCAGAAGGGAGGCGGTGAATTCACCATACGAACCGCCGGGTTATCAACCCGTTACCTGGTCAGAGGAGCGTTGAGGTTTCTGGAGCGCGTGCCAGCACGCTGCCGGCTTATTCCACGGCAACTGTGGACACTGCACCTTCAGCCTTTCCAGCAGTTGCGTCCAGTGAAGCGGGACGCCGGGCAGAAAGGTGTGCAGCCGTGAGTGGCTGAGCGAAACGGACCAGCCCACGTGCTTGTGCTGTAGTGGCTCAGAACCACGTCAGGTTGCGTTGATTGGGCGCGTGATGCCTGTTGTCCGGGGCGGCGGCCGGCCGCTGGGTGTCGTCGCATCAATTTTCCTGCGACCGTGCACACTCGCGAAGCCCGCGCTATTGCAGTTCCTCAGCGATGAGTCCCACACTAAGCGGCATGGCCGGTCCGGATTCGTGACGAGCAAAGTGTCGGCGCTGCAGAGATCAGTGTCCGGCGAGGTTGCGGCTTCGTCCGGCAGCGCTTCGTTGTTTGTCGTTGGTTAGCGGTTCGTTGTTGGTGGGGCAGTGCTTTCCCGCACTATCAGCTCGGTTGGCAGCAGATAGTGCCTGGCGGGCGCTGAATCAGCCTTTTTCGCCAGCGCGTCGGTCATGAGCCTGGCCGCAAGCCGGCCCTTCTCCGCGAAGTCCTGCCTCACAGTGGTCAGTGTTGGGCGAAGTTGCACCGCTACCGGGCTGTCGTCGAAACCGACAACCGACAGGTCTTCCGGTACCTGGAGTTGCAGGTCGTGAGCGGCACGGACGGTCTCCGTTGCCATGACGTCGGAGAAGCAAAGTACCGCCGTCGGCCTTTCGCCCACGCTGAGGAGTTGCCGGGCCGCCTCGTAATGCTGTTCGCGCCCACCCATGGGTACTGCAGCAGTGCGTGCGGTGACGCCCGCTTTGTCCAGTTCGTTTTTCCACCCCAGGTACCGCTGGCGGACGGCATGGGGCAGTTGGCTTGGATCAGGGGACTGGTCAATGGCAATCTCCAGGTCTGCGGCGCTGTACATCATGCCCACCCGCCGGTGGCCCAGATCCAACACGTGGCGTGCCGCGGCACTCGCGCCGCCGAAATCATCGACATTAACACTGGGGATATCGCTCTGCTCCGCCTGGTCGATGTAGACGAGGGGCAACTGGCGCTTCAACAGCCAGCCCAAGGCCGGGGATGTAGGGTCGCAGGAGTAGACCAGCGCTCCGTCCATGCCGACGTCCCGGGCAGGTACGTGGGCACCTGTTTCGGCGGCCGACAGCAGCGTCAGCGCCAGGCCCTGACTGGTGACTTCTTCGGCGATCGCGCCAAAGAAGCGCATCGCCACTTCGTCCGTAAACGCATACGCGAGCGACTTGGTCAGCAGCACGCCCACCGCTCCGGTGTTTCCCCGTTTGAGGGCGCGGGCCCGGGGGTCGGGCCCGACGTAGCCAAGCTCCGTGGCCGCAGCGAGGACACGGTCACGGAGCTCCGCGGACAGCTGGTCTGGGCGTGAAAAAGCGTTGGACACGGTCATGCGGCTTACTCCCACATGGTCGGCGATCGTCTGCAGTGTCACATTTCCCATACCGGCCAGTATTTCAGCCCAGCGCGCTCGACGGCGCCACGGCGGCGGGAGCTCCGGACGGAGCCACAGCCTTCGCAGCCCAAAGGAGCGCCGACGATGCGGCGACGCGTACCTGGCGGGTCAGGCTGGCATGACGTGCGCCAGCTTCCTCCGGAACGACAGGAGCATCCGGCAGGGCCGACTGCGCGAGGCTGGCCTTGAAGGCTGGCGTGTGTGCTGAGTACTGAAGGGTTTCCATGAGAAGACTCCTCTCGAATTGGTTTCTGTACCGATACAGTATCAACATCATCTTTATCGGTCAAGAAGAAATATTCAGCGACTGCGGAAGAGCTCACGCTTGCCCAGGCAGTTCTTTAGGAACGCATAATGCGGGCGCGGGGACGCATCGAGGATCCGCGGGCAGGCCGCGGACGACCCATCCTGTCCGGACGAACTGCTATGTTTCGTGTCGCGCCCTAGCCGGCGGAGCTTGTCGCTTCCCGGTGACCGTGTGCGTGGGCCGACGCATGGCAGTCATGCACGCTTCTTGCCCCCAACACCCGGCACGGACGTGACTTGCTTCATCCACGCCGCAATTTGGCGTTCGTCGACGTCGTCCAGGGATTCGAGCTCGACACCCCGCGTCGACTTGCCCATCCCCACCGGTGTCACCGGCGGGACGGGCTCGAGCGCCACACCATTGACAAACATGAGCTTGACATGGCCGGCGAAGCCGCCGCTGCTGAAGCACCACCCGTCCCCGACGCCGTAGTACGACATGCCCCACTTCACGGAGCGCTGGAGGTCGGGCAGCGTATTGGCAGCCAGTGCATCGACCGCTTCGGCGATGCCGCGCTGCGGCTGCGGCAGGCTGGCAATGTATGCAAAGACCGGCTTGTCACCGACCGCCGCTTTCGCGGGGCTTGCCCTGCCGGTCATGGCCTCCGGCAGCGTAGTGGTGATGCCGTCACGTGCCTCGCTGGGTGCGGGCGGCTCGTGGGCCTCCTTCTTGTCTTTCCCCCTGCCGGTCATGGAGATTATTATTCCTTGCGCGTCGCAAGAAGGAAGTGGAGCGTAGCTCCGAACGAAGTACCCGGGTGAAGGCGGGTTTAAGGGCGCCGGTGCCAGCGCACCCGACGGCGACGTTGAGGGGACTGCCGCCCGGATGGGTTTGCCGCGCGGCGGTTCCCCGGGGGTCATGACTAATGTCAACGAGTGACTCGCCAATGACGGTGATCATGGTCATCGCCCCGGGTAGACCACGGCCTTGAGCTGGCCGGCCTGTTTGCCCGCTTTGAGGGCCTCCTCGGATTCGGCCAGGGCGAACCTGCCGGTCACCAGGATGTCGAGGTCCACCTTCCCGTCGGCGATGAGCTGGATGGCAAGCGGCCAGGTGTTCGTGTACCGGAACACGCCGGACAGCCAGATCTCCCGGTTCTGGATGAAGGAGACGGGGAGTTCGACGTCGTCCGCCCCCAACCCAACGAGGATGACCCGCCCGGCCGGCCCGACGGCCTTGATCCCGGAACGGACCGCCTGCGGTGCGCCGGACGCGTCGATGAACGCATCGACGTCGAGTCCTTCCGCGCTGTCCGTCCTGGCGTTGAGCGCGTGCGTGGCCCCGTGCTCCAAAGCGAATGCGAGCCGGTCCTCGGCGATGTCACTGATGTAGATTTCGGTGGCACCGAACGCACGGGCCGCCTGGGCGGCGATGATGCCGATCGGTCCGGCTCCCGCGATCAGGACCCGGCTGCCCGGCTTGATCTCTGCGCGTTCGCAGGCCCAGAGGCCCACGGAGAGCGGTTCGATGAGGGCTGCGGCTTCGTCGCTGACGCTGTCCGGGATGTCGTAGGCGAAGTCGGACTGGATGGTGACGTATTCGGCGAAGGCACCGTCCACGGGCGGGGTGGCGTAGAACTCGATGTCCGGGCAGAGGTTGTAGCGGCCGGCCTTGCATTGCTTGCACGTGCGGCAGGGGCGCTGGGGTTCGACGGCGACCCGGTTGCCGATGCGGGCAGGGTCAACGGCGCTTCCGACGGCGGCGATCCGGCCGGAGAGTTCGTGGCCCAGGATCAGCGGGTGGTCCACCACGTACGGGCCGATCCGGCCGTGCTCGTAGTAGTGGACGTCGCTGCCGCAGACGCCGACGGCGGCCACCTGCACCAGGACCTGGTCGGCGTCGAGCTGCGGGAGCGGCAGGGTTTCCATGGCCATGTCGCCCTGGCGCTTCAGGACCGAGGCGCGCATGGTGGCGGGCAGCTCCGGGTGTGTAAGGGTGTGGGACTGTGCGGTGGGTGTTGTCATCGAAGTGTTCCTTGAAGTGTGGGGACGGCCGGTTACGTGACGGCGCTATTTCACGGCGCCCAGGGAGAGGCCCTGGACGAGTTTGTCCTGGGCGGCGAAGCCGGCGAACAGCACCGGCAGGGAGATCACGACGGCGGCCGCGCACACCTTGGCGAGGAAGAGGCCCTGGCCTGAGACGAAGCCGGTCAGGAAGACCGGGGCGGTGCCTGCCACCACGCCGGTGAGGACCCGGGCCAGGAGCAGTTCGTTCCAGCTGAAGATGAAGCAGATCAGGGCGGTCGCGGCGATGCCGGGTATGGCCACGGGGGCGATGATCTTGCGGAGGGTCAGGAGGAGGTTGGCGCCGTCGATCTGGGCGGCTTCCAGCATTTCAACCGGCACCTCGGCGAGGAAGGACCGCATCATCCACACCGCGATGGGGAGGTTCATGGACGTGTACATCAGGATCAGGAACCAGATGTTGTCCAGGGCCCCGACGGTCCTGGCGAACAGGTACAGCGGCAGGATGGCCGCCACCACCGGCATCATCTTGGTGGAGAGGAAGAAGAACATCACGTCGGTCCATTTCTTCACCGGCCGGATGGACAGCGCGTACGCAGCGGGGATGGCCAGGACCAGGACGAGGACCGTGGACAGGACCGAGGCGGTGGCGGAGTTGATCAGCGACGGCCAGGGGCTGACGCCGGACGTTTCGCCGAAGAACTCCCGGTACGCGTCCAGGGTCAGGTTCGCGGCGATCGACGGCGGGTTTGTTGCCGCGTCCGTTTCGGAGTGGAAGGACGTCAGGATCATCCACACGACGGGGGCTGCGAACAGCAGGGCGAGCAGCCAGGCCGCGAGGCCCGCGGCGGTGTTGTTGCGGGTGGGGTCCATCCGGGACTTGCCGCGCCGGATACCGGCGGTCAGTGTGGTGGCGCTGGCGGGTGCCGCCTTGCGGGGTGCGGCGGGGGTGAGGGTGCTCATCGTGCTGCCTCCTTCTTGAAGAGTGAAAAGACGGTGCGGAGGGCGAAGGTGGCGACGATGATGGTGCCGATGACCACCACGACGCCGGCGGCGGAGGCCAGGCCGTATTCGTTGGCGAAGTAGAACGTCTGGTAGATGGCGTAGGGCAGGTTGGCCGTGCCGAGTCCGCCGGCGGTGAGGGTGAAGACGGCGTCGAAGTTCTGGACGATGTAGATGGCGCCCAGGAGCCCGCCGAGCTCCAGGTACTGGCGCAGGTGCGGCAGGGTCAGGTGGCGGAAGATGGCCCAGGGCGTGGCGCCGTCCATTTGGGCTGCTTCAACGGTGTCCATGGGGCGGGACTGCAGGCCGGCCAGCAGGATGAGCATCATGAACGGGGTCCACTGCCAGACCAGCGAGACGATCACGGCCATCATCGGTGCCTGGGACAGCAGGTCCAGCTGGGGCGCCGTGGCACTTCCAAAGAGGGACCAGATCCAGGTCAGGATGCCGTTGATCAGCCCGTAGGTGGGGTTAAGCAGGGCGTGCTTCCAGATGAGGGCGGCTGC